>JAFOYS010000172.1 GCA_017391435.1 Alistipes sp.
CTCCGCAGTCAAGCCTCGTCAACAAAAAACGCCATCTGGCAGATGGCGTTTACTATCAATATTAGTTTTTGATCCCAATCTCGTCTATAAGTGAGTTGATGCGTTTGCGTAGGGATGTGATTATTGGCACCCAGATAAATGTCACGGAGAGTGTTGTACCGATGCCGATACCCATTGTTATGCCCATCAAAAAGTTGGATACAGATGGGTTTGTTGTAACCATCTGAGCCAGAAGTACGACTATCAATATCGCGCTGAAGATCTTCAATAGTGTGCAGAGTGTGCGGATGGCGTAGCTATATGATTTGTTTGCGCTCTTTAGCTTTGCGAACATATCCCCCTCGCGGTTAAAGGGACCGTCAGAAGCCCTCTTCTGGAGGTACATCCACTCCTTCTTCTCGTGTACAATTCTAATACCGCACTCAGTAAGAAAGTTGTAGTACTCCTCCTTGCCAAGGCCGTGTGGAAGGTTCTCTGGTAGGTCTATCTTGTAGATATACTGCCCTGGGATGCCCCTCTTGAAGATGTAGCGAGAGCACCAATTTACGCGCACAAAGTCCCAGCCTGCACGAGCCATACTGTTTATCCACTGCTCCTCTTCGTCTACCTGTGAGATAAAGAAGAAGTTCCAAACCTTTTTGTACTCAGTAGTTGCCATAGTTGTAATGATTTGAGGTTATTTTGTCTGCTCTAAGATTTTTCTGCCATTGACTACCAACTCCTCAAGGCGGGCCACCTCGCCACGAAGAACCGTTAGACCAATATCTGTTATAAGGTACTCCTTCTTGCGAGAGTCTGTAATTACGGCTAACTGCTCTATCCAACCCTTCTCTATGAGCGTTGATAGCGCACCATAGAGAGTGCCAGCAGAGATTATAAGCCTGCCAGAACTTAGCTCTGCCACGCGCTGCATTATGCCATATCCGTGCAGAGGCGTTACAAGCGCAAGAAGGATGTAGTATGTCGCCTCCGTTAGTGAGTTATTTGATGTATTCATAGCTATATCGGCTGTCTATATATCGGCAACCGATACAAAGGTAGGCGATATATTTTAATTTTGCAACTTTTACTCAAAAAAAATGCTATTGGTCCGAGTGGCCAATAGCAAATTATTGTAAAGATGGTACTCTTTGTTACTCTATTTCCACTATACCGCGGTTCTTAACTCCGTCAATGCAGATGGCAAGCGGAGAGTCAAACCTCACGTGGCGGATATACTCACTCTCGTAGAGGGCTGGCATCGAGTCGAGCAGATCAAAGTCAAGAGTGCCGTCACCAGCATATGGATTTACTGTCATATAACCTACGCCGAAGCTGGTCATATTCTGGAAGAAGTGTGTTCCCTGACTTGGCTCAATGCGGAAATTATCCAGACCGCACTCTACAATAACCTTAACCTCTGAAATATCGCTCCACTTTACAGGTACGCCGAGCCAAGGGTTGCTCGATCCCCAGCGACCAAAGCCCACAAGCAGATATCCTGTGCCATTGCTACGCATTGCGCTATTGAGGCGTGTCACCTCATCGGCCATAATCTGGGTCTTTGATGGGTCAAATGCCTCGCGGCGTAGGTAGACAACATCCTGTATGCCCTCTACATAGCCCGTACCCAGCGCACTTTGTGAGTAGATAAGTGCCTTACTGCTATCTACAGCATCCCAATCCTTGTTTGTCTCAGCTGCCGCAGCGGCTATAGGGCGAATCTGCAGTACATTGAATATGCTCAGGCGCTTGCCACGGTCAAGGTTTGCAGCAAACTCAATCTCTACGCAGGTCTTCATCTCCTGCTGACCAATCTCAAGCAGGCGGCAGAGGATATCGGCAAGCGGGAAGGTCTCGTACTTGAGTATTCGGGCAAAAGTAATAACCTTAATACCCTCTGCAAGCGGAGAGTCTGTAAGTCGCATACTCTGCATATCCCAGGTTGAGGCTACGTGCTTGAGGTTTCTAAAGGCTGTGCAGTTGGCAATATTTATCTTCTCAAGGTTTACTGCGTCGTCTATAGATGTCTTAAACTTGTCTGGCTGTAGGTTCAGAGCATACATAGTCTGCTGCGTCTCGCGCATAGTAAGCTCCGGAGTTGATGTCTGGAGTATATGCTGTGGATACTTAGGGCTAAAGCGTAGCACCTGCTCGCCATCAACAACAGCCTTACCAAGTCCAAAGGCAACCTTTGCAATACCCTCCTCGGCCCTCTCGTAGCCTATAGGGTAGAAGTTTAGAGAGCGGGCAACACCCGACAGAGTAGGGAAGAAGTATCCGCTATCCTCTGATCCGCATATCTCTTGAAGCACTATTGCCATCTTCTCCTCAGAGATTACATTTGCCGTAGCGGTAATATATGCACGCGAAGAGGCAAAATATACTGACGCATATACGCTCTTAATGGCCTTTGAAAGCAGACGAAGCTCCTGATCTTCATTCTCTGTGTGCGGAATCATATATGTTGAGTATATGCCCGCAAATGGCTGATAGTAAGAGTCCTCAAGCTTAGATGATGAACGCACAGCAAGCGGCTTTTTGACGCAACGGATAAATACCCTTAGTGCCTCTGTAAGCTCTGTAGGCAGTGATGAGGCTACAAACTCTGAGAGTATCTCGGCATCTGTAAGGTCGGCATTAATTACATACTGAAGTCCATTCTCAATGATAAAACGGTCAAAATACTCTGTCGTAATGACAAGTGTTCGTGGCACCATTACTCGCACATTCTCCCACTCGTTGTAGAGGTTGTAGTGTTGCAGTATATGGTTCATAAATGCCAAACCACGCGCCTTGCCGCCAATAGATCCGTTACCCAGACGGGCAAACCATATAGCGTCGTTGTATGTCTCAGTTGAAAAACGAGCTACAACGCCCAGACCCTGCTTTATTCGGTAGTCGCGAATAGAGTCGGTAAGGAAGCGACGCACTGCGGCAATATCATCATTAAACTCCTTTAGTGTCTGCTCGCGGAATGAGTTTCCAAGTGAGAAAATACCGCGCGAGAATAGCCACTTTGACAGATATGTTGTCGTTACCACATTACGCAGTGACTCGTCCGAGAGGTTGTGCAGCAGCCTCTCAAGGCCGTAAAGATCTTCTGCGCGGGCAATCTGCTCGCCCGTATTAGGGTCGGTAAGCACAAAGTCTCCAAAGGCAAACTCTCTGCCGATATACTCGCTAATCTCGTGAATGAGGGTCTTAGAGTGCTTTACAACAAATCCTACCCCCAACTTATCTGCCACCTCGCGCATACTCTCCTGCGAGGACTGCATCAAAAATGGCATTGTTGGGTTATCCTTGCGGATAAGGTTGCACAGGTCAATACCCGCATCGAGCTTCTCTGTTGATGGGTCGTCATTCTTGTGAATAACAAATCCAACATCAGATATAACACCCAGCATATTGTGCTTGTAGCGCTCGTAGAGTGCAACCGCGTCGTCATAGTTTGTCGCCATAAGAATCTTCGGACGGGCACGCTTACGGGCAATCTGCTGCTGCTCATTCAGAGCATCACGCACAGAGGCACCATTTTGCTGGAGGACAAGCTTGTATATTGCAGGTAGATAGGTAGAGTAGTACCTTACCGAGTCCTCTACAAGCAGAATAGACTGAACGCCAAACTGCTCAATGTCGTACTCGGCATTCATACTATCCTCAATAAGCTTGATAATGGCGATAATAAGGTCTGTAGAGTTGTTCCAGCAGAATACATAGTCTATTGACGAGGTGTCCGACAGCTCAATCTGGCGATATATCTCCTTTGAGAAGTTTGTCAGAAGTACTACCGGCGTCTTTGGACACACCTCTTTCATACGATGCGAGAATGTGTAGACATCCATCTCTCCCACATTGTACATCGTAATCACCAGATCAAACTGCTCGCAAGCAGTGATAAGCTCCAACGCCTCTATAGTCGACTCTACGCGAGTGATTGATGGTGGATTACTCAGGTTGAGCTCAGAGTACTCCTGCGTAATCTGCACCTCCAGCCTTCCATCCTCCTCCAGCGTGTAGCTGTCGTAACTATTACACACAAGCAGTATGCGACGAATCCTACGACTCATCAACTGCGAGTAGTCTTTGCCTTTTTCGTTTTGCTGCGTATCCATAATTTTGTGTTTTTTGAGCTGTTAGCTGTTAGCTTTTGGCCATTAGCCTTACAGCGGTATCCGCTCTGCGGATTTATATCAGTCGGCTTGCCGACACCACTGAAAAGCCAACGGCCAATGTCCAATAGCTAATAGCCTTACAGCGGTATC
>JAFOYS010000173.1 GCA_017391435.1 Alistipes sp.
GCAGTTGGGCATCCCTCGCACGACCCTTCAGTACCGCATCGATAAAGTATCAGTAACCCCCGATGACGAATGCCCGTTCTGACACACTGACAGACTGACGGACGGACGAAACACTATGGTTTTCGTCCGTCCGTCACTTCGTCAACGGTCGGTGCTCTGGTTTACTTATTTATCTTTGCCCAGGAGTCTTTGAGGGTCACTGTGCGGTTGAAGATAAGGTGGTCGGCAGTGGAGTGCGTATCAGGGCAGAAGTAGCCGATGCGCTGGAACTGCAGGTGGTCAAGAGGTTTGCTATCAGCAAGGAACTTCTCAACATAGCACTCTGTAAGCACTGTGAGTGACTCAGGGTTGATAATCTGCTGCATTGCCTCCAGAGCCTCGCAGCCTGTCTGCTTGCGGATTGCGGCCATCTCGTCGCGAGGGTTCTCGACCTTCCACAAGCGGTCGTAGAGGCGTACCTCAGCCTTGAGGCAGTGGTCGCAGCTCACCCAGTGGATAGTACCCTTAACCTTACGGTTGCTGCCTGGCATACCGGTCTTAGTATCTGGGTCGTACTCGGCGTAGACGGTTGTAACAACGCCGTTCTCGTCCTTCTCGCAGCCGGTACACTTAACGATATATGCATTCTTGAGGCGCACCTCGTTGCCTGGGGTCATACGGAAGTACTTCTTTGGAGCATCCTCCATAAAGTCGTCACGCTCAATCCACAGCTCGCGGCTAAACTCAATAGTGTGTGTTGCTGAGTTCTCATCCTCAGGGTTGTTTATGGCCTCCATAGCCTCTACCTGACCCTCAGGGTAGTTTGTGATAACCAACTTTACGGGGTTCAGCACAGCGCTTACGCGGGTAGCGCGCTTATTAAGGTCGTCACGAACAGCACTCTCGAGCAGTGCAAAGTCGTTCAGAGCATCGTAGGTAGTATAGCCAATCTTATCGACAAAGTTGCGGATAGACTCTGGGGTATAACCACGACGGCGGAAGCCACAGAGTGTCGGCATACGAGGGTCGTCCCAGCCATCTACAAGACCCTCCTTGACAAGGATAAGCAGGTTGCGCTTACTCATCAGGGTGTAGTTGAGGTTGAGCTTGTTGAACTCATACTGGCGTGGGCGGTTATGCTCAAGGTCTACACCACCCTTAACCCAATCTACAAAGAGGTTGTAGAGCGGACGGTGAGGAACGAACTCAAGGGTGCAGAGTGAGTGTGTAACACCCTCAAAGTAGTCGCTCTGGCCGTGTGCAAAGTCGTACATAGGGTATGCATACCAAGTGTTACCTGTGCGGTGGTGTGGATGCTTTACTACGCGGTAGATGATAGGGTCGCGGAAGTGCATATCAGAGCTGGCCATATCAATCTTGGCACGAAGCACCATCTTACCCTCCTCAATCTCGCCACGATTCATCTTCTCAAAGAGCTCAAGGCTCTCCTCTATAGGACGATTGCGGTATGGGCTCTCAACGCCTGGCTGAGTAGGGGTACCCTTCTGCTCGGCAATCTGCTCGGATGTCTGCTCGTCAATATATGCCTTGCCCTCCTTGATGAGTCGGATAGCAAAGTCCCACAGCTGCTGGAAGTAGTCAGAGGCGTAGTACTCTGCGCCCCACTCAAAGCCGAGCCACTTGATATCCTCCTTGATGGCGTCAACATACTCAACATCCTCCTTGGTAGGGTTTGTATCGTCAAAGCGGAGGTTGCACACACCGCCATAGCGGGCTGCTGCGCCAAAGTCCATACAGATAGCCTTGGCGTGGCCGATATGAAGATAGCCATTTGGCTCTGGTGGGAAGCGGGTCTGCACGTGGCTTAGGCCTGCTGCGATATCCCTCTCAATAATCTCCTCAATAAAACTTAAACTCTTCTTAACTTCTGGTGTCTCAGTAGTCATATTCTCTATTTTTTATGGTTTTTCTTGTTGTATAATATTGGTGCAATGGTCGCAGATATGCCAACAAGTTGCTGGCAGTACATCTTTTTTCCATCGTACTGCAGAGCCATCTCGGCCTTGACAGATACCCTCTCAGAGGCAAAAGTTCGGCTATAGCCTATGCCTGTGCGGTTGTATATCTTGTGGCTTGTGCCGTAGAATGGGTCAAGAGTGTACAGGTTATCAGCATAGGCAATACCATCCTTGCCTACGGTGTGGTATAACGGAGTGAGCGAGGCTCCAGCGTAGAGGTTGTTGTCGATATAGAGGCCCCAACGGCTCATCTTGAAGTATAACTCGCCACCTGCGGGGAGTATCCACCCCTCATCTGTCTTGCGGTCACGCTGGGCAGTAATCACGCCACCCAGACGGATGTCAAAGTCAAAGAAGGCGCTGAACTTTGCTCCGATATATGGGTTGAGAATAAGGTTGTCCACAACATTACCCTGAAAGGTTGACTTGTTTGCAAAGTGCTGCATAGAGAACGAAGCACCAGCATAGCCAATCTTGGCAAAACTTCCACCACCAGAGAGTAGCACGCGGAACTTCTCGCGCACCTGAGCCGAGTAGAGGCCATCCCAGTCTACCGCAATCTCGGCAAAGCCGTTGCTGCCCGTATACCTACCCGCAACACCCTGCACTGTAGGGTTGTAGATAAGGTAGGCATCGCTAAAGAATGCTCGGGAGTAGCATCCAACGAGCTTCTTACGCTGAAAGATGCCCGCATTGGCACCGTAGCGAGAGTTCTCAAACTGGTAGTAGGCCACTATCTTCGCCTTGTCCATAAAGCGATGCGAGCCGAAATCCTTCAGAAGCTCTGCACCAACCACTACCGAGTGATTGCCGTCAAACCTATAGCCCAAAGTAGGGATAATTCGCACGGCAAATACGGTCCTTGAGTCGCCAATGCCGCTACCGGTATACTCGGTATTGTCAAAGTGGGTTGAGAGCTCTCCGTCAAAGAAGAGTTCCTGCGCTGAGGCACTGCTTAAGGCTAACAAGCATAGCAGTAGTATCACGAATTTTCTGCCCATTTTGTACTTATGTCCCAAATATCTGTCAAAAATAGATAAAATTTTTTATTTTTGCACCAAATATGAGAAAAATTACAAATCAAGAGTTAGGAAGACCCTCAGCAGAGGAGTTTTCGGCTATGGAGAAGCTACCCGTAGTGGTGGTTTTGGACAATGTGCGCTCGGCACAGAATGTGGGTGCATTCTTCCGTACGGGGGATGCCTTTGGTATTGAGAGCATTGCTCTGTGTGGCATTACGGCTACGCCACCCTCGCGAGAGATTCACAAGAGTTCTCTGGGTGCAGAGTTTACTGTCGCTTGGCACTACTATCAGAGTACGGCAGACGCTGTTGAGGCTCTCAAGCAGCAGGGCTACACCGTTCTTGCCGTAGAGCAGGTTGAGGGGGCAGTGATGCTCGACTGCCTTGAGGTAGAGAGTGGCAAAAAGTACGCCCTTATCTTTGGTAACGAGGTTAGCGGCGTAGATCAGGCCGTTGTAGATATGTGCGACGGCGCAGTAGAGATTCCGCAGGTAGGCACAAAGCACTCTATCAATGTGTCGGTATCGGGTGGAGTTGTTATATGGAAATTTTTTGAGAGTTTAAGATAATGGTACAGGGAGAAACACTTAAGGATATTGTAAGGCGTCTGGATACGCTGAGGAGGTGTCTTTGACATCGACAGCAGACGCATAGACCTTCAGAACGAGGAGGAGAAGACCCTCGAGCCCAACTTCTGGGATAACCCCGAGGCGGCACAGCGTCAGTTGCAGAAGGTTGCTGGCATAAAGAGCTGGATAACAGACTTTGACGCAGTAGCTTCGCAGGTCGAGGAGCTTACTATGATGCCCGACTTTATTGGTGAGGGTATCGCAACAGAGAGTGAGTTTGACGCGCTCTATGCTACGACTCTTCAGGCTGTTGAGGCCCTTGAGTTGCGTAATATGCTCAGTGGCGAGGAGGATAAGCTGGGCGCTATTGTAGATATCAACGCGGGTGCTGGTGGCACTGAGGCTCTTGACTGGGCATCTATGTTGCTGCGTATGTATACCCGCTGGTGCGAATCTCACGGTTATAGGGTCAAGATGCTTGACTATCAGGCTGGTGACGAGGTGGGTGTCAAGTCCTGCACTATGGAGGTGGAGGGCGAGTTCGCCTATGGCTATCTGAAGAGCGAGAACGGTGTGCATCGTATGGTGCGCCTCTCGCCATTTAATGCCAACAATAAGCGCCAGACAACCTTTGCATCGGTTGCCGTAACGCCTGCCGTAGATGATACTATTGAGGTTGTTGTAAACCCTGCAAATGTCACTTGGGAGACC
>JAFOYS010000174.1 GCA_017391435.1 Alistipes sp.
AAATGTAACTATTACAACAATTGTTAACAATAAATATTGACAAAGTTTTTGAGTTGCTACTTGACAAATGTTAAATTTTAGAGTTTACAAATGTGGAAATTGTCTGTTGAATCGTTCAAAATCTGGTAAAATTCTGATATTGCTGACATCTACCCTATCTCAATGTTGATTATTAGCTTATTTCTATTACATTATGTTAAATAACATCTGTTAATAACTAATAAAAAAGCCCCTATATCGTTGGATATAAGGACTTTAAGTATTGTTAATAACTACCCTATCGGCTTAATTCAGCTGCTATTTCTGCAAACTCTTCTGGAGTTAATTTGAGCTTTTCTTTGCGGAAATCAACATCATTTTCGGTGTTCATAGGTATCAGATGGATGTGCGCGTGAGGCACTTCAAGGCCTAAAACAACCATTGCTACCTTCTTGCAACCCGTCATTTTCTCTATTTTAGCGGCAATTTGTTTAGCAAATACCACCATACCTGACAGAGTCTGATCATCAAGGTCAAAGATATAGTCAGTTTCGCACTTAGGAACTACCAGCGTGTGGCCCTTAGCGAGCGGATTGATGTCCAAAAAGGCAAAATAGTTGTCATTTTCGGCAACTTTATAGCAAGGTATCTCCCCTGCTATGATTCTTGAGAATATTGTAGCCATAGTTTAAGTATATAAATGTTGTTAAAAATCCTCTTCTTTGAATTTAGGGTTTAAAATCTCTGAATAAATGACCGCTTTACGCAAATCGAATGAATCCTCGTCTGTGCCATTTGATTGCGTTTTTGGGGCATTATTTGCGCTTTTAGCGGTGGTTTTTACCTTTGGTGCAGCTGTCTTCCTCTTTTTGTTGCTACCTGTATAGTCCCCGGGCATTGTACTGTTGCTCGTTGTTGTAAAGGTAAAAGTTGAAGTGCTGTGAGTAAATGTATCTATATCATTACTTGAAGTAATTAAATCATCTACTTTACTATCAGTTGGTTGAGTGTTACTTGTCTTCTTGCTACCCTTTACTATCTGGCTAAAGGTTGTAGTGATAATAAGTATTGCTGCAGTAACAATAATCTCTAAATAATCCTCCATACTTGTTATTCTTTATGTTCAACACCTCGTTTTACGCTTTCAATGCCCTTAATTTGTCTAAACTTGTCCATAAGCGCGTGTAGTGCGTCTGCATCTTGTACATATATGCTCAAATTGCCTTCAAATATGCCATCGTGGCTGCGTATTGATACCTCGCGTATGTTGATGCTAAAATCCTCAGAAACAACGCGAGAAATCTCTAAAAGCAGCCCCATACGGTCAATGCCGCGTATCTCAATGGTTGATAGGTACGATACGGCTTTGTGCTGCGACCATCGTATTTGGTCTTTGATTATGTTCTTGCCAAACAATGAGGCCAATCTGTTTAGTTCGTGGCAGGTAGACTTGTGAACAATAATTCGCCCAGTTGTAGGGTCTTTAAAGCCTACTACACTATCTCCTGGAAGGGGGTTGCAGCAGCTGGCAATAGTGAATTTGTCGTCCTGACCGGTGGCTAAAGGCTCAATATTGTCATCCATATTGGATGGTGTGTTTTTGCCAGAGTCGCGCCATAACTTCCAGAACTTCAGTATTTTACTTGCGGAGCTTGACTTTATAACCTTCTCAATATTGTCTAATGAGATAATGCCAGCGCCAATTTTACTATAAAGTTCGTCTTTGTATTTACACCCGTAGGCTTGCATAACCTTGCGAAGCACGCTACCGCTAAGGGTTATGTTGAATTGAGCGAGCTTCTCTTCAAAAAGTGTCAGTCCGTGGCTGATATTGTCCTCTCTCTCGCGTTTCAAGTAGCTTGCAATGGCCTGTTTAGCCTTTGTGGTCACTACAATGTCTATCCATTCGGGCTTTGGTGAGGCGTTGTCGGCTGTGATAATCTCTATCTGATCTCCAGAGTTTATCTGCTTGGTTACGGGCTCAATCTTATGGTTGATTTTTGCGCCGATGGCCTTGTTGCCAATCTTTGTGTGGATGTCGTAAGCAAAGTCTAAAGCTGTAGCTCCGAATGGTAATTTGCGCTGCTCGCCTTTAGGTGTAAATACCGTAATTTCAGATGTATACAACGATAACTTAAAGTTATCCAAGAACTCAACTGCATTCTCTGTTGAGCCGCTCAATGCGT
This sequence comes from Alistipes sp., assembly GCA_017391435.1. Taxonomy (GTDB): domain Bacteria; phylum Bacteroidota; class Bacteroidia; order Bacteroidales; family Rikenellaceae; genus Alistipes. Next base: position 2,166 of record JAFOYS010000174.1, read on the forward strand.
CACGAATCTTGCCTAACCAGTTGTCAAAGGCATCCTCACTCTGAGCAGCCTGCTTGTACTTCCAGTGGGCAGCAAATCCGTGATCGGCTATCTCCTCCATACGCTGTGTGCGTATCTGTACCTCTACCCAAATGCCATCGTTGCCCATAACCGTTGAGTGTAGGGCCTCGTAACCGTTGGCTTTGGGCATACTAATCCAGTCACGCAAACGGTCTGGTTTTGGTGTGTAAATGTCTGTTATTGAGGAGTATATCTGCCAGCACTGCGTCTTTTCAGACGGGAAAGGGAGAGGTTTGAAGACTATGCGAATTGCAAACAGGTCATAAATCTCCTCAAAAGGTATCTGCTTGCGCTGCATTTTTGACCAAATTGAGTAGACGCTCTTGACCCTTGCAGAGAGTTCGTAGTCGATGTTATTCTGTTTAAGTATTGCGTGAATTGGAGCGCAGAACTTATTGATATACTGTTGTCTTTCTGGTTCTGTCTCCTCAATTTTCTGCTGTATCTCTGCATACTCTTCAGGGAAGCGATACTTCATACAGAGATCCTCCAGCTCGCTCTTTATAGGATAGAGTCCTAATCGGTAAGCAAGAGGTGCAAAGAGGTGGATTGTCTCGCCTGTAATCTTTATCTGCTTATCCTTTGGCATATGGCCAAGGGTTCGCATATTGTGAAGTCGGTCGGCAATCTTGATAAGAATTACCCTCACATCGTGTGAAAGGGTTAGAAGCACCTTGCGGAAATACTCCGCTTGTGCTGATGTGTCGGCATTAAATACGCCCGACATCTTTGTTAGTCCGTCCACCATAGAGGCTATTTTCTGCCCGAAAATACGCTCAATATCCTCTACGGTATAGTCTGTGTCCTCCACAACATCGTGAAGAAGTGCAGCGACCACAGATTTGACTCCTAAACCAATCTCTTCTATAACTATTTTGGCTACTGCAATAGGATGCAGGAGGTATGGCTCCCCTGATCGGCGCCTTACCCCCTGATGTGCCTCCTTTGCGAGGAAAAATGCACGCTTGATGAAATTCCAGTCATCTTCGCTCTTGCATATTTTGCTGCAAGATGTTGCTAAATCACTCCACGCTTCATCAATAAGTATTTCATCTTCCCTACTGTAGTCCATTTTATCTAAAGTAACACTTTACTTAGCCATCATAGCCTCGCGGACCTTAGCTTCAACCTCGGCGCATACCTCCTCGTTTGAGACAAGGAAGTCCTTTACGGCATCTCTACCCTGTCCAATCTTAGTATCGCCATATGAGAACCACGAGCCGGCCTTCTTGATAATGCCGTAGTCAACTGCTAAGTCAATAATCTCGCCAAGCTTTGAGATTCCCTCGCCAAACATAATGTCAAACTCGGCCTTCTTGAATGGAGGTGCAACCTTGTTCTTTACCACCTTTACACGAGCGCGTGCTCCGAGCTGCTCCTCGCCATCCTTGATAACGGATGTTCTGCGGATGTCAATTCGTACGCTGGCGTAGAACTTCAGTGCGTTACCACCGGTTGTAGTCTCTGGATTGCCGTATACAACACCAATCTTATCACGAAGCTGGTTGATAAAGATGCAGACGGTCTTGGTCTTTGAGATGCTTGCGGTGAGCTTTCTTAGAGCCTGAGACATTAGTCGTGCCTGCAATCCCATCTTTGAGTCGCCCATCTCGCCCTCAATCTCAGCCTTTGGAGTAAGGGCTGCAACAGAGTCGATAACAATAATGTCAATAGCGCTTGAGCGAATCAGTGAGTCGGCAATCTCGAGTGCCTGCTCGCCATTGTCTGGCTGTGAGATAAGAAGATTCTCAACATCTACACCAAGTTTCTGTGCATAGTAGCTATCAAAGGCGTGCTCTGCATCAATAAAGGCAGCGATTCCGCCCTGTTTCTGAGCCTCGGCAATAGCGTGTATTGCCAGCGTGGTCTTACCAGATGACTCTGGACCATAGATCTCAATAACGCGACCCTTTGGATAACCACCTACGCCAAGTGCTACATCAAGTGTAATTGAGCCAGATGGGATGACAGGTATATCTGTAACCTGCTCACTGCTCATTCGCATAATGGAGCCGCGACCAAAGTCCTTCTCGATCTTCTCCATCACGGCCTTTAAAACTTTCAGTTTCTCTGGATTAACTTCTGCCATAACTTTATATTTTTATATATTTATTACTCAATCTCAAACATCTGCTTTGCTAACGAAAGGAGCAAAAGCGAGCTAAAAAATACAACAAACAACATTTTGCACTCAAAGTTAAGATTATTTTTTCAAATTACCAAGTCATAACGCTCTCTATCTGCTCTTCAAACTCCTCTTGAGTCTTGTTGAGCTTGGTTCTGCAACTTGGGCAGAAGATAGGCGCCTCAGTCTCAATGCTGCACTCGCAACCTACACAGGCGCGAATTACGCCGAAATCATCATCGGCAATGTGTAAAAACTCTGTTCCGCAGTGCTTGCACTTAATCTTGTAACTTGCTCCCATAATTAATCAGTTTTTAAGGTTATACTCTTTTTTATCTACTCCAACTGTCACTGCCGCCACAAATTGTATCTAAAACATTGGCCAGCATACCGATAAATACTAAAATCGTAAACATACTTTGCAGTTTTATCTTGTTTCCGAGTGCAAAGTAACCACCGTTTTGTGACAGGTTGTGTCACAAGAAATTTTAGTGCAAAAAAAATGTGCAACTTTTTTCGGTTGCACATTATTTTGTTCTATTTGCTCTATATTTTAACGCTACTTTTTCCGCAGAGTAATATTGGTATAGAGATGATTTGCACTTGTGGCTATATCGGCGTTATTGAAGTACTCGCCATTCTCTTTGCCGTCAATATCTTCAAAACAAACCCTTGTAGAGGCTTCAAAATGGTAGGATATGTGGTACCTACCCTCGCTGTCTGTGGTTGTACTGATGTCCAAAACGGGTACGCTAACTTTAATGCCTGGTATGGGTGCGTTGGTGTCACTGCCATATACCGCACCACTGATGTCGTCAAATGGAGAGGGGTCTACCTCATAGTCTACGGTTGGGGTACCGTAGCAAGCTGTAAATAGAGGTGTTGCCGAGAAGCCGAGCATATATATCGCTGCTCGCTTGAGTTTAGATTTGAATGGCTCTTTCATTGTTGTGTAGACTTGAGTTTCAACCACAAAACTAAATAAAAATCCCCTATAAAGCAAATTTTATAGGGGAATAGTGTAAAGTAAACTTTACTTTTCTATTTTGGCATAGACGCTGCGCGGACTCTGAACCAGTTGGTATTAGCGTCTGTAGACTCCCAGAGTCGGTACTCAGAGTGGTTGCCCCATCCTGCTGGGCGGTCTTTAATCTTAGTATCCTCGCCAGTGTCGTTATTTACATAGCTGCCAATCATTGAGTGCCAGCCTTTTATGCGGTCGATAGACTTTGTGTAGTAGAAGTCGCTACTGCTACTACTGAGCTCCTTAAGCGCGTCAATGTATATCTTCTTGTAGTCGTCAAACTGAAGAATCTTGGCAAGCAGAGGTGAAACATCGCTATTACCCCACTTTAGTGCATCGTGACGGCCAGAGTCGTTCTGAACACTGCAGTTGTGGCTTGTGCCCAGAGTGTTGTCATAGTCGTACGGAATAAGGAAGAACTTGTAGTTTGTAGGATCTGTAGAGTTAAAGTAGATGTAGAAGTTGTTTGTGTTGTTCCAATAGTCATCCCACATACCTACAGCAACATTTACTGCATATGTACGCAGAAGGAGGTTGATGTCAAT
>JAFOYS010000175.1 GCA_017391435.1 Alistipes sp.
GAGGCGGCAGGTAAACTGAAGAAGAAGGCCGACCGTGAGCGTTTTGCAGCACTGCAGGCGGAGCTTAATGCTCTTGATCAGGTAGACTATGAGCGCGCGCTGAATGCAAAGTTTGAGTATCTGCATATTCTCTTTGCCGAGAGCGGAGCAAAGAGCCTTGCAAGCAAGGACTACAAGGCCTTTGTAGCAGCTAATGAGGGCTGGCTTACTCCATATGCAGTATACTCTGTTCTGCGCGACAAGTATAAGACTGCCGACTTTAAGAAGTGGGGCAAGTTTGCTCAGTATGATGCCGCTCAGGTGGCAAAATTTGCAGAGAAAAACGCTGAAGCAGTAGATTTCTACCGTTTTATCCAGTATCATCTTGACCGTCAGTTACACGCAGCTATTGAGTACGGTCACTCTGTAGGTGTTGCGCTGAAGGGAGATATTCCTATTGGTGTGAGTCCAATCAGTGTTGATGCTTGGGTTAGCCCAGAACTCTTTGTTATGAAATCTTCTGCGGGTGCTCCACCTGATGACTTCTCTGTTACAGGTCAGAACTGGGGCTTCCCAATCTATAACTGGGAGGAGATGGCAAAGGATGGTTACGGCTGGTGGAAGACCCGCTTCCGCAAGATGGCGGAGTACTTTGACGCTTACCGCATTGACCACATCCTCGGATTCTTCCGTATCTGGGAGGTGCCTCTTGATGCTGTAAATGCACTTCTTGGAGAGTTTAATCCATCTATGCCTTATACTGCAGATGAGATTCGTTTCAGAGGCTTTGACTTTGACCCTAATCGTGATGTAGCAATGGATTATAGCTCTGACGATGTGCTCTGGCTTGAGTATCGCCACAGCGAGGGACACTACTATCCACGCATCACTCCATTTGATACCAATAGTTTCAGATGCCTGAGTGATGGCCAGAAGCACGCCTTTGCAGAGATTCACAACGAGTTTTACTACCGTCGTCACAATGACTTCTGGAAGGGTATTGCTGAGCAGCGACTCTCAATGCTCGTTGAGACTACTCGTATGCTTACTTGTGGTGAGGATCTTGGTATGATTCCAGACTGTGTGCCAGAGGTTATGCGTAACCAGCAGATTCTCTCACTCGAGATTGAGCGTATGCCAAAGGATACAGGTGTAGAGTTCGCCTCTGTAATGCACTACCCATATATGGCAGTCTGCACAACATCAACTCACGATATGAACCCTGTTCGTGCTTGGTGGCGTGAGAACCGCGAGACTACACAGCACTACTATAACAATGTTATGCAGTGGTGGGGTGAGGCTCCAGTAGATGCTACTCCAGAGATTTGCCACGAGATTATCAACCGTCACTTGGCTTCTCCTGCAATGCTTACTATACTGCCACTTCAGGATTGGATGTCTATTGATGGTCGTATCCGCTTTGCTGACCCTGAGGCTGAGCGTATTAATATCCCTGCAAATCCAACACACTATTGGCGCTACCGTATGCACCTGACTCTTGAGCAGCTGCTTGCGGCAGATGAGTTCAATAACGAGGTTGCAAGATTGGTAAAGGTTAACTATCGTTAGTTCGCTCTATTAGTAGAGACAAAAAAAAGTGGCAAAGAGAAATCTTTGCCACTTTTTTGCTTCTTGCCAAATTAATTAAGTCCGTTGTCTACAGTCTCTGTTGGCTCTATGAAGACATAGAAGATAAGTGGAGTGTATGGTGCAATCTCGGTCTCGATTGTTGAGGTAGACTCCTCGTAATCGTAGTAGTTGTTATAGCCACCGTAGTAGTTGTAGTAGTTATAGTAGCTATATGGGTTATAGTAGGCCGAGCCCATCATACTATAGTAGTTATATAGGTTTGCAAGGGCGTTGTATCCAGCATTGTAGCTACCTCCAGAGGTGCTTGTAGATGCAGAGACGCCTGTAGAACCATAAGCATAGCCAGATGTTGTGATAATAGCGCCCCAGCGGCCGTAGCGAAGCTTTGGAATACCATATGCCCACGCGCTGATGTACTCATCCTTATTTGAAGAGGCTGAGTATGTCAGGGCAGAGCCGCTGCTGTTTAATTCATCAAAGGCAAGCTCTTTAACCTCTGGGATGTTTGTATCAAAGATAAATCCGTCAAGGAAGCGACCTACATACCAAATCATTGCAGAGTTATCATCTCCAA
>JAFOYS010000176.1 GCA_017391435.1 Alistipes sp.
GCAGGTATCGCTCTGCAAAATGTACCAGAAGGGGCAGTAATCTCACTACCCCTCCGCTCTCAAGGACTCTCGCGCCTTCGCTCATTCTCATATGGTGTAGCTTCGGGCATTGTTGAGCCAATATCGGCTATTATTACAATACTTCTTATAGATAAACTTATCGGTGCCTTTCCCTATATGCTCGCTTTCAGTGCAGGCGCAATGATATATGTTGTAGTTGAGGAGCTTATCCCCGAAGCCCACTCTGGGAAGCACTCCAATCTACCTACGATAGGTTTTGCCGTAGGCTTTGCCGCAATGATGGTGCTCGACATTGCGCTTGGATAGTGTAACTGACAGCCAACAAATCTACAGATTGCAGATATCGTCTGCCACGGCAAGGATAATGTCGTGGTGCTCAAGGTCGCGCTTAAAGTGTTGCGGAATTGCGCCATATCCTACAATAGCACCCATAATATTTCCCGTAACAGCACCTGTTGAGTCACTATCTCCCGAGTGGTTTACAGCGGCTACTACAGCACTTTCAAAGTCATCAAAGTGGCGAAGAGTACAGTAGACGGCAATAGCTACAGTCTCCTCTGCTACCCAGCCCCCACCAAGCTCTGCAATAGCCTCAATATCTGTCATATCCTCGTTTTCTGCCAAGAGAATTGCGCTGTGGATAAGGGAAGCAAAAACCTCTATCTCGCGCCAATTGTCTGGATAGAGTTCTGACACTGCAACGAGCGCCTGACCGACTGTTCCGCGCACATCGTCTACTGTCATATCTTCAGATGTAGCCAATCTGTATATCAGATGGTTAACAAAGGCCGAAGGGATATATCCAAGTGGATGCTGATGGGTCATCTTAGAGAGCTCTGCAGACAGAGTGTCAAGAACCTTAATATTCTCAATGCCGTGAGCCACACCATAGAGGGCAATAGGCGCAATACGCATCACACCACCGCAGCCCTTACTATCATTAACTACCGCTCTATTTGCGGCAATGCACTTTAGGGCCGAGAGGCAGGTGTTTCCAGGGGCGCGCAGTGCGTTTACCTCCAGTAACTCTGTAATCCAGCACTCTTTGTATGGGCGTACTGTGATTGAGCGTTGCGTATAGAGCCACTCAAGGTATGCCCGCTTGACTGCCTCAACAATCGAAACACCGCTCTTCTTGGCATTAATAAGCCCACAAGCGGTATAGAGCGTCATCTGCGTGTCGTCACTTATCAGAGCCTTCTCTGAATCTGCCAAATCGTAGCGCGTAATACCATTATCACCATAGACTCTAAGGATATCATTATAACTCAAAAACTCTACTGGATATCCCAGCGCATCACCTACGGCACCACCTACAAGCGAGCCGCGAACTCTGTTTTTAATTTTATCCATCTCCATAATCTACAAAATTTACTAATATAGAGCATCCAAAGTCAGAAATCTATCAATCTCTTTGGCCTAAAAGTTGCTATAACCTCTACAAAATCACTAAAAACATTTTATATGGATAAGAGTAACAATTCTACATTTAAGTTATCAGTAGCCACGCTTGCTATTATGAATGTAACAGCTGTAGTGAGTCTTCGTGGTCTTGCAGCAGAGTCTGTATATGGCTTAGGATCTGCATTTTACTACCTTTTTGCGGCTATTGTGTTTTTGATTCCTACCGCCCTTGTTGCGGCAGAGTTGGCCGCTATGTTCAGCGACAAGGAGGGTGGTGTGTTCCGCTGGATTGGAGAGGCCTTTGGCGCTAAGGCTGGATTTTTGGCAATATGGCTACAGTGGATTCAGTCCACAATTTGGTATCCTACGGTACTAACCTTTGGTGCGGTGAGCATAGCCTTTATAGGTATGAATCAGCAGGCAGATATGGCACTTGCATCAAACAAACTATTTACCCTTGTAGTTGTACTTGCGATATACTGGACAGCCACATTTATCTCACTAAAGGGTCTTGATTGGGTTGGAAAAATCAGTAAGTGGGGAGGTATTATCGGCACTATCATCCCCGCAGGACTGCTCATTGTGCTTGGTATAATCTACCTTGCTACAGGTGGCCATAATAATATGGATATGAGCGCTGGCTTCTTCCCCGATCTCAAGCGTTTTGACAACCTTGTGCTTGCAAGTAGTATCTTCCTCTTCTATGCCGGAATGGAGATGATGGGTATCCACGTGATGGATGTAAACAACCCTAAGCGCAACTACCCAAAGGCGATTATTATCGGCTCGCTGATTACCGTTGTAATATTTATCCTGGGCACATTCTCCCTCGGTTTTGTAATCCCCGCAAAGGAGGTCTCTCTGACACAGTCTCTGCTCATTGGCTTTGACCGATACTTTGAGTATCTACATATGTCGTGGGCTGCTCCGCTGATTGCCATTGCGCTGATGTTTGGTGTACTTGCCGGCGTGCTTACTTGGGTTGCCGGCCCGTCAAAGGGTATCTTTACTGTGGGCAAGGCGGGATACCTACCACCATTCTTCCAGAAGAGCAACAAGAACGGTGTACAGCGCAACATACTCCTTATTCAGGGGTGTATCGTAACGCTACTATCGCTACTCTTTGTAGTTATGCCGAGCGTGCAATCCTTCTACCAGATACTCTCACAGATGACCGCCTCGCTCTACCTTATAATGTATATGATGCTCTTTGCTGCCGCTATAGTTCTGCGCTATAGACTCAAGAGCGCCGAGCGACCATTCCGCCTTGGAGGAAATCTGGTTATGTGGATAATTGCAGGACTGGGATTCTGCGGCTCACTGCTCGCCTTTGTACTGAGTTTTATCCCTCCAGCACAGATATCTACAGGAAGCCCAAAGACTTGGGTATCAATACTTATAATCGGCTGTCTTGTTGTTATTATCGTTCCACTGATTATCTACGCAATGCGCCGACCAAGCTGGAAAAATAGCGATACTAACTTTGCACCATTCCACTGGGAGAAGTAAGTTTACAAACAACAAAGGGTAGTTTGCACTACCCTTTGTTGTTTATAAATCTATCAAAAACCTCTTCGCTTAATCCCATACTGGAAAAACCTCCGTCGTGATAGAGATTTTGCATTGTCACCTTGCGGGTAAGGTCGCTAAATAGTGTTATACAGTAGTCGGCACAGTCCGCCGCATCTGCATTACCAAGCGGCGACATAGCCTCAGCAAACTCAAGCATACCACTCATACCCGCTATACCCTTGCCGGCGGTTGTATATGTAGGCGACTGAGAGAGAGTATTGACCCTCACCTTGCGGTCACGACCATAGATAGCACCAAAGCTACGAGCCACAGACTCAAGCAGAGCCTTTGCATCTGCCATATCGCTATAACCAATAAATGTGCGCTGCGCCGCCATATATGTAAGGGCCACAACAGAGCCCCACTCGTTGAGCGCATCCTTTGCATAGAGCACCTGCAGCACCTTATGGAAAGAGAGTGCCGAGATATCAAGCGTTCTATCTAAAAATGTGTAGTTTAGCGACTGGTAAGGGATATTCTTTCTGACATTTGGAGACATACCCACAGAGTGAAGCACAAAGTCAAACTTGCCGCCAAAGTGCTCCATAGCCTTGTCTACAAGCTGCTCAAGATCCTCTACCTTTGTTGCATCGGCAGCAATAATCGGGGCATTACAGCGTTCAGCAAGCTTTGTCAGCTCACCCATACGAAGTGAAATCTCTGTATTTGTCAGCACAATCTCGGCACCCTCCTCAACAGCACGCTCAGCTACTTTCCAAGCGATAGACAGGTCGTTTAGGGCTCCGAAAATAATACCCTTCTTGCCTTTTAACAGATTGTATGCCATAGTATAATGATTTGTGTATCAGCCTCTTTTGCAGCGTTTTTTTAGAAGTTGATTAAATTTTATCAGCGAAGGTATTTATGAGGATATTTTGAGTTATTTGTTTGACCTAATGAGGGAGCATAGCGGGTACTATGTGACCGAAGAAGGGCGAACAAATAACCAAAATAGACCGTAAAGATTGATGCTGATA
>JAFOYS010000177.1 GCA_017391435.1 Alistipes sp.
AGAGAGACCAACCTGACCCTGGAAGGTCATAGAGCTACCCTTGAGGCTCATATCCATAGAGTAAGGGAAGCCCTGCTTGCCCTGTGTAGCCTGCATACCAACGCCAAATGGAATCTGAGCGAGCATACTCTCAAAAGATGCAAGACCCTGGTCGTACTTTGCAGTACCTCCTCCGCCGCCAATTCCGAACGATGCCATAACCGCCCAACGCTTTCTCTTCCACACAAGGTCAAAGCTCGGAATTACTGGCGCGAAGGTCTTACCGACAAACTCCTTTGTTGGGTTGCCGGTATTATTTGTGTTCAGTGCAAAAGGTGCAAATGTTGATACGGTAGAGCGCTTCTGTGTTACCTCTTGTATATTAAGAGAGAAGTGGAAACCGTCCTTCATAAAAGATGCTCCAGCAGGGTTGTGGTATACCGCGTCTGGATCAAGTGTTGTACCACGCGCTACACTACGCAGGTATGCAGCCGCGTGATTTGTATTTACATTAGTTCCGCCGGCAAATGCTGTAGCTACACTAGCGAGCGAGATAATGGTAAGTAAAATTTTCTTCATTTTTTTCTGAATTTTAAATTCAACGGTAGCGAAGATAGTGTTTTGTTTTGCTACTGTAAAATTTTAGTGATAGCAACCCCTTTGTAGGGAGAAAAACGCAAAATAAGGGGTGAAAATCGATATTTAGGGGTGAAATATCTGTTTTGTAAAGGCTCTGCTGCCGATTTTTTGATGGTTTTGTAGCTCTTTGCACTACATTTATGGCGTGACTGAGTGCTTGCCTAAATGGGGTCTTGGTAGCGAGCTATTGTTATTTTTGACAAAAAATATTAACTTTGCACGATTATATACGCATATACACGCGAGAGGCTAAATACAAAATCTACAATAATATGAAATTTGCAGAGTACAAGAACTTAAATTTGCCACAGACTGCACAAGATGTTTTGCAGTTGTGGGATGCGGAGGATACCTTCCGTCAAAGTATCTCAACACGCGAAGGACATCCAGCATTTGTCTTTTATGAGGGTCCGCCATCGGCTAATGGTATGCCGGGTATTCACCACGTAATGGCGCGTACGCTTAAGGATATTATCTGTCGTTACAAGACTCAGCAGGGCTTTAAGGTTCACCGTAAGGCTGGTTGGGATACTCACGGTCTGCCTGTAGAGCTTGGCGTTGAGAAGGCTTTGGGTATTACTAAGGAGGATATCGGTCGTAAGATTACCGTTGAGCAGTACAACCGTCACTGCCGTGCAGATGTTATGAAGTACACTGATGTTTGGAGTGAGCTTACTCGCAAGATGGGATACTGGGTAAACCTTGAGGATCCATATATTACCTACGACAACAAGTATATTGAGACCCTTTGGCACCTGCTTAAGCGCCTGTTTGACAAGGGTTTGCTCTATAAGGGCTATACTATTCAGCCATATTCGCCTGCTGCGGGTACAGGTCTTTCAACTCACGAGCTTAACCAGCCAGGTTGCTACCGTGATGTGAAGGATACTACTTGTACGGCACAGTTCCGCATTGTGCGTAATGAGCGTAGTGAGCATCTGTTTGCAGATGTTGAGGGCGAGCTCTACTTCCTTGCTTGGACAACCACTCCGTGGACTCTGCCGTCAAATACTGCACTCTGCGTAGGTCCAGCTATTGACTATGTAAAGGTTAAGTGCCTCAATCCATATACAGATGCAAAGCAGACAATCATTATGGCTGCTGATCTTGTGCCAACTCTCTTTGGTAAGAAGATGGAGGGTAAGTATACAGTTACTGACGAGCACTATAAGGGAGCTGAACTTGAGGGTATTCGTTACGAGCAGCTCATTGGCTGGGTTAAGCCTATGGAGCAGTATGGCGATGCGTTCAGAGTTATCTTGGGCGACTATGTGACCATCTCTGACGGTACAGGTATTGTTCACATTGCGCCAACATTTGGTGCTGATGATGACCGTGTAGCAAAGGCTGCTGGTATTGCACCACTCTTTGTTGTTGATGCAGCAGGCAAGAACTGCCCAATGGTTGACCGCTCAGGTCGTCTGTTCCGCCTTGAGGATATGGATAGCGACTTTGTGGCAAACTATGTCGATGTAGAGGCTTATAAGCAGTGGGCTGGTCGCTATGTTAAGAATGCATATGACAGCGAGGCTACAGAGGAGTCTGCAACACTTGATGTTGATATCTGCGTAGCGCTTAAGGCTGAGAATAAGGCATTTAAGATTGAGAAGCATACCCACTCATATCCACACTGCTGGCGTACTGATAAGCCAGTGCTCTACTATCCACTTGACTCTTGGTTTATTAAGGTTACAGAGCTTCGTGAGAGAATGGTTGAGCTCAATAAGACCATCAAGTGGCAGCCAGAGAGTACAGGTAGTGGCCGCTTTGGTAAGTGGCTTGAGGGTCTTGCAGACTGGAACCTCTCTCGTTCTCGCTTCTGGGGTACTCCACTGCCAATTTGGGCTACTGAGGACTACTCTGAGATGAAGTGTATCGGCTCTGTTGAGGAGCTGATGGCTGAGATTGAGAAGTCTGTAGCTGCTGGCGTGATGACTGAGAATCCATTTAAGGACTTTGTTGTTGGCGATATGTCAAAGGAGAACTACTCTGTAGAGCGTATTGATCTGCACAAGCCTTATGTAGACCAGATTGTTCTGCTCTCATCAAAGGGCGAGCCTATGCGCCGCGAGAGTGACCTTATTGATGTATGGTTTGACTCTGGTGCTATGCCATATGCACAGCTTCACTATCCATTTGAGAATGCAGAGCTCTTTGAGACTGTCTTCCCTGCAGATTTCGTAGCAGAGGGTGTAGACCAGACTCGTGGTTGGTTCTATACACTGCACGCCCTTGCTGTTATGCTCTTTGATAAGGTTGCCTTCCGCAATATTATCTCAAACGGTCTTGTGCTTGACAAGAACGGTATGAAGATGTCAAAGCGTCTTGGTAACGCTGTAGACCCATTTGAGACTCTTGATAAGTATGGCGCAGATGCTACTCGCTGGTATATGATTAGCAACTCTCAGCCTTGGGATAACCTTAAGTTTGATGCCGAGGGTGTTGATGAGGTGCGCCGTAAGTTCTTCGGTACGCTCTATAACACCTACTCATTCTTTGCTCTC
>JAFOYS010000178.1 GCA_017391435.1 Alistipes sp.
ACAGTGTGTTGTGTCGGCTGAAAAAATTCACTCGCGCAGCGTTGGCTTTGGGCGGGCTCAGTATCCGAGCCTCACTGACTATGCTGACGAGGTGGATGTGATGAAATTCTTAGAGACTATCTAATTACCACTTTGTATACCTATCGTACTTATCGTGATAGATGTCGTTAATGCTGATAAGAATACCCGTCTCATAGACACCTCCAAGCTCCTCATTTATAACCGTGTCAAAGGTCTTCATAGAGCTTGACAGGTTCATATATGCATTAAACAGTGGCGGGATAATCTCGTTATACTCCCTAATAGCGTGGCGCAAGATGCAATAGTTCTCGGCGTATGTCTGGCCATTAAAGATCTTATCAAACTTCTCAGTGTCAATATTCATCTTTAGGGTGTGGATTCCCTCAAGAAGATGGTCATTATCAGGGAAGAACCTATAGAGGAAGTAGAAGAGCATATCTCTGGCCTCAGTGTTATACGACGAGTAGAGAGTAACCTTTCCAAGCAGATATTTAGCCTCAGGATGCAGGGCTACAAGTGCGCCAATGCCGTCCCAAAGATTATCAAGGGCGTAGATGCTGCGTGCATCTCGTGAAGCCTGATACTTTAACTGCACAAAGGCACGACCAAGCTCAATGGTATATGGGAGATAGTCCTCGCGGAAGAGTTCTGAGAATTTAAAGTAGTGCTCAGTAGAGAGGTGACCAGGGCGCTGATCGTGGCTGATAATAAATCTATAGCCACCGATAATCTCCTGATCCTTAGGACTCCAGGCAATAAGTTGCTGATAACCATCTACAGCAGTATCGTCCTCGTCCACATCCAGCTCCTCACCAGTACCTCCACCACCAGAGCGGAAAGCCTCCTCACGCAGACGAGCAACCTCGCGCATTAAGTTTGGAGAGTGAAGAGCATCAAAAACATAGATCTCATTACCTCCGTGGTGGGTATCACGAATCTTCTCAAGCTTTGACAGTTCGCTGAGAATCAAATCTTTATCGACAGGCTCTATTATTTTTTTCATCATTTAAGGTTGTGTTGCAGTTCGTATGCTCTTCTTCTGACTTCAAGGGCCTTTTCGGCAAAAGTTCCCTCTAAAGACTCTACATCTATCGGTGCGCCAAAGACCACGCGGATATGTTTGCCCTGCTGGCGGAACATCTCATCAACAAGCAACCCCTGCTCGATATTTACACCTACACCGAAGAATTTTCTCAGCCTATAAAGTGTATAAAAACGCCACGAGAGCTGACCCTCTACATATACCGGCACAATCTTACGCTTATACTTCGCAGCATCCTTAATAAAGCGGAATTTCCACTCAGTATCTGTCACCTTGCCATCTATAGGTCTTGAGCAAGCACCCGCAGGGAAGGTTAGAATCTGCTTAGTCTCTGAACTCAGAGCTGCATCGTAAATCTGAGAGGCCTGGCTGTTCTGACGACCAAATTTGTTAATCGGCACCCAATATGGTGCAAGAGGAGCAATAGCTTGCAACAGGTTATTTACTATCGCGCCAACATCCTCCCACTCTCGCTGCAACACCTGCAGAAGAAGCATTCCATCAAGACCTCCAAAGGGGTGGTTAGAGGCAAAAATATATCGTTCACTCTTATCCAGCGGCACTGTAAAATGAGGTGTGCAACTCATTCTCCAAATGCTTAAGGCGCAATCAAGAGTCTGCTTGTGGTCAAGGCCATCTAACTGCTCTAACACCTCATTTAACTCCTGCTGATGGATAAGTCGCTCAAGAGGTCGAGCAATAAAACCAGGGAGAGTCTTACCTGAACGCGCCTTGATAATTCCTCGTATATCAACTTTTATTGCCATACAAATACATACTTACAAAGCAAAATTATTAAAAATTTCTCAAACTTCAGTAAGTAGAATTACCTATTTCCAACATTTTATCAACAAAACAGAACACTTTGCCACTACAAGGGCATATTGAATGCATATAAAACAAAGAATGTTTATACCCAATTTGACATATTAATCAAAATTTACTACCTTTGTTCTGTGAACATTAAAACAAAACGAATATGAAGAAGATTTTTGCAATTATCTGCGCAGCACTCGCTGTAAATATGGCATCAGCCCAGCCTCCGATGGGCGGACATCCTGGAATGGGTGGTGGAAGAGAGCAGGGACCAAGAAAAACCCCTGTAGAGCGCATTGCAGGCCTTGTTGAGGAGCTTAAGCTCACACCAGAGCAGGCTGAGAAGTTTGCACCGGTATATCTTGCCTATCAGGGTGAGGTTCGTAAGATTCGCAAGGACCTGAAAACCCTTATGGATAGCTACAATGGCAAGGAGATAGACGAGAAGCTCGCCTTCCGTATGGTTATGGATCAGCTCAATGCCGATGCTGACATTATCGCCTGCAAAAAGGAGTATATGCGCGTATTCAAGAATCACCTCACTCCAGAGCAGATGTCAAAGATATTTATGGTTGAACGCAAAGCTATGCGTCCTCACCGTCCAGATGGCGGACAGGGTCGCGGACCAAGAGGTGAGGGTGGACCAAGAGAGTAGATGTAAATAAGAGAAAAATAGCGAGCCGTCGGCTCGCTATTTTTTATATATCGTGCGATAGTGGCGGAGGTACAACCTCTCCAAAGTCATAATCACCCCAACGCTCGGCAATAGATGAGATAGTATCTTGCAGTTCATCTACATCTGTCAGGGTTACAAGCTTCATCCTTGTCTCCTTAAAGTTTGGCAGACCCTTGAAGTAGTTAGACAAGTGGCGTCGCATCTCAAACACTCCGACCTTATCGCCCTTAATCTCTACAGACTTTGCAAGATGCTCCTTTGCT
This sequence comes from Alistipes sp., assembly GCA_017391435.1. Lineage (GTDB taxonomy): Bacteria > Bacteroidota > Bacteroidia > Bacteroidales > Rikenellaceae > Alistipes. The sequence goes on from JAFOYS010000178.1 coordinate 2,819, forward strand.
ATTGCAATACGCTCAAGAACTGATGGTTGCGGAAGAATCTCGCCCGTGTTTAGATAGTGTCTAATCTCGCGGAAGATCCACGGGCGACCATAAGTTGCACGGCCAATCATTACTGCATCTACGCCATAACGGTCAAACATCTGTTTTGCCTTTACAGCTGAGTCAATATCTCCGTTTCCGATAATCGGAATATGAATTGTAGGATCGTTCTTAATCTTACCGATAAGAGTCCAGTCTGCCTCACCTGTATACATCTGGCAACGAGTACGACCGTGAATAGTAAGTGCGGCAATGCCCACATCCTGCAATCTATGGGCAATCTCCTCAATATTTTTACTCTCATCATCCCAACCAAGGCGCGTCTTAACTGTTACGGGCTTACGCACTGCGTTTACAATCTGGCGCGTCATCTCAACCATAAGCGGAACATCGCGCATCATACCGCTACCAGCGCCACGACCAGCGATTTTTTTCATCGGACAGCCAAAGTTGATATCAATAACATCCGGATTGGCAGCCTCTGCAATCTTTGCAGCCTCTACCATCGGCTCTATCTGATTTCCATAAATCTGAATACCGACAGGGCGCTCAAAGTCAGAAATCTCAAGTTTCGCAAGCGACTTGCGAGCATCACGAATTAATCCATCGGAGGATATAAACTCAGTGGTAACCATATCTGCACCAAAGAGTTTACACATATAGCGAAACGAAGGGTCGGTAACATCCTCCATCGGTGCAAGAAACAGTGCTCTATCTTGAAGAGATATATCTGCTATTTTCATCACTTCTTTCTATATATCTGATACGAATTAACTATATTTTGCCAAACAATATATGCCGTAGGTGCAACACAGGAGATAGGATTCAGGAACGACTGAGCCATCCAGACAGCCAGCACAGTGTTTTTCTGACCCAAAGATTGCCCACCTGCGACTCTATCGCCATACTTTGCACCAATCTTGCGCCCAAGGGCAAACTGTGCAACACATATCACAGCAGCCACAGCTGCAAGAGCGATCTCTGTTACAAGATCCGTTGCACTATGGTCAATAACAAAGGCTGTTGTTCTACCCACAACAACCACAAGCGAGACGAGCCATATATAGAATGATATACGACTATGGTCTGCCACCCACAGTGCCACCTTAGGCAGAGCAAAACGACACAGCTGACCCGCAACAAACGGAGCAACGAGTAGCGGAGCTACCTTTGTAAGTATCTGAGTAAGAGTACACTCTCCATTTCCAACCCACGAGAGGATAAATGGAGCAACAAAGGCTGTTCCAATATTACAAAGTAGGCTATAAGTGGTCATATTCTCAATATTTGCACCCAGCATTCCACCTATAACCACTGCCGCCATAGCTATCGGAGCAAGGGCGCAGATCATTGCACCTTGAGCTATAGTCTGGTCAAGTGGCTCACAGAGGGTATAAAGAGCCATTGCACCGACAATCTGCGCAGCGAAGAGCCAAAAGTGCATCATCGTAATACGCATCTTTGTAATATCTACCCTACAATAGGTAAAGAAGAGCATTGCAAATATCAGCACAGGAGTGAGCATCCCACAGCTCCAACTATCTACAGCAACTATCTGACGACACAACAGTGCGCCTATAACCATACCAAATGGCATAGATATAGTACGCAATGTATGTGACGACAATCTTCTCATTACTCTATTCCATTAAAGAAGTAAGGGGCATAGTTGAATCCCTTCTTATCGTACAGATTGCGAAGAATATGCATACGACGAGCAAAATCGTCATAATCTTTATTGCCATACGACCAACCTGTCTCTGCAAGGGCTGCCACTCGAGGCAAAAGCATATGCTGGATATGGTCAAAGGTCGCAATATACTCTGTCCAGAGGTTAACCTGCACACCCTTAATATACTGTTGCTGCTGCTCATTAAGCCCCGCGTATGGATCTAAAGAGTATGTCTTACGAAGAGTCACAGGAAAACGACCATTACCAAGAGGCTCACCATTTGCTTGAGGGTTTGATGTCTGGTAGTAGTCAATATAGCAGTGGGTATTTGGAGTCATAATAACATTATTACCCATCTTTGCAGCAGCAATACCACCCTTACTACCTCGCCAAGACATAACAGTTGCACTCTTTGAGATACCGCCCTGAAGAATCTCATCCCAGCCAATAATAGATCGTCCACGCTCATTGAGCCACTTCTCAACACGCTCCATAAAGTAGCTCTGAAGCTGATGCTCATCCTTCAGACCCTCAGCTTTGATGCGCTTCTGGCAGTGTGGACACTTTTTCCACATATCTCGCGGAGCCTCATCTCCACCAATATGAATATACTTATATGGGAAGAGTTCCAACACCTCGGTAAGTACATTCTCTATAAACTCAAAGGTACTCTCCTTACCAGCACAGAAGATATTCTTACTAATACCCCAACGAGTCCACACCTCATATGGGCCACCAGTACAACCAAGATGAGGATAGGTTGTAAGCGCAGCAACGGCGTGGCCAGGCATCTCAATCTCTGGAATGACATCAATATATCGTTCAGCAGCATAGGCAACAACCTCGCGCACCTCATCCTGCGTAAATACACCACCATAACGAGTACCGTCATACACCTTTGACTTGCGATTTCTTCCTATAAGAGTCTCATTGCGATAAGCACCAACCTGCGAAAGCTCTGGGTAGCGCTTAATCTCAATTCGCCAGCCTTGATCCTCTGTAAGATGCCAGTGGAACTTATTGATTTTATGCAGCGCAAGGATATCTATATAACGCTTTACCTCCTCTACAGTAAAGATATGACGGCAGACATCAAACATCGCTCCGCGGTACTCAAAGTGAGGTTTGTCTGAAATAGTTACAGCCGACAGAGCAAGTGAGTCCTTCACAACTGGCGATGCAGCAGCAATCTGCAGCAGACTCTGTAAACCAAAGAATACACCACGCTCCGAGCCACCAACAATCCAAATACCCGCTTTGGTAATCTTAAGCATATACTGCTCTGACTCAAGAGTAGAGTCTACCGAGAGATTAATAGCACCCACGCGAGGTGACAACTTCTTGACAGACAACTCTCTACCAAGCACCCTTTCAAGGTCCTCAGCAAAAATTTCGCCCGCACGAACAAGACCTACACTCTCTGCGCGTACAACCGTTTTTGCAGACAGAACAAACTCTCCTTCTCCAGACTCACAGCTTACTGGACGAGGCACAATAACATTTGTATAATCAACCGCATAAACAGTTGTTGTACAAACGATTGCAAAAATTACTAAAAGTATTCGTTTCACAGGTTAGTATATTAAATATTCAACAATATCTCTCATTAAAAGGTCTCTACTCTGATTGTCAGTAATCGACTCAAACGGGAATCCCATAACAAATGTAGAGCCACTCTGCTCCGACTTGTAGCCAACAGCTGCGGCAAGTCTGCTATCTGGATAGCTCATCAATTGCTTTGCCCCGCCCTCAGCCATAAAGGCGTCCACAGAGTTAACAGCATAGTAGTCAGGACGATACTCTCTGCAATAGCTATACTTGCGACCATTCAGCCTCTCTGCAGCACGGCTATAGGTAGTTACATAGTCACATTTAGTAACACTACTACCGTTACCCATAAAAGATATGTGCAGCACATCTTTTGCAAACTGGGCTTGAGTGTCATCAGACGCCGATTTATCAAAAAGGTCAGTTCCGATATATGCACCAGAGACAAACAATGCTCCATTTGACTTTAAATAATCGGTAATAACCCGTTGTAAATCATCAGAAAAGCACTGGTATCTCTTACCCGAAACACCTCTACCTACTGATGTTGTTCGTTGCTTACCAAGTACGATATCAACAAGATTAAATCCAGACAAATCAACACCCTTAGACTCTACAGCAGCAACGCTTGTTGAGTAGAATGAGCAACCCGCAGAGCGCAGACTCTGACCGTGTAGATATGGATAGTCAAAGCTATTACCACCAACAATCTCACCAGCATTTCCGCTAAAAGAGACGCCAAAAGCCTTAGCTTCACTCTTTTCGCGACGCTTTGAGATATCGTGTACACGCTGTTCTCCAATAAATGCGACATCTCTAAGGTAGGCTACACCACTATCAAACTCATTATGGAAACCATCCTCAGAGCACTCTGGACCAGCAACCCTATCAAAACCGTTTATAATCATTGCGGTAGCCCTCTGCTCAGAAGATTGGCAGACAGCAAGTGTTTCACTCGGAAAGCTCTCTCCGCCGGCGTTTATTGCAGTTATACGATAACTATATATAACATCTGGTTTTTGATTAACAATCACCGAGTTAGAT
>JAFOYS010000179.1 GCA_017391435.1 Alistipes sp.
AAGCACGGTACACACATCGTAGAGTACTCAGAGAGACTCGGTCTTGGTACTCAGCAGTACGAGCTGATAAACATTGACTGAATAGCTCAGTGCGATGCCATTAGGCGCATTGCCAAGTCACACCCTGAGGCGCAACTGCAAGATATCTACAAGAGTTGCTTCCAGGATCGCTTTGGAGTAGCACACGCCCTTAGTGATAGAGCGCGAGTGGTTGACAATATTGTCAGAGAGTGCCAGAGCGCAACAAGCTTTGAGGCTGAGTACTCTGAGCCCTGCGGCTGGCGCGGAGATTTTGTCCGCATAAACCTCAAGGCTGTAGCTGAGGGTAAGATTTCTGCCGAGGCTCTTGCTGATGCCTTTATGGCAAGTACTGTAGAGGTCACAGAGGCTCACTTAACCGCTTGGAGGGCTGAGTGGGCAGCAATTGAGAGTGTTGTAGCAGAGCTCTACCCTACCCTTGAGGGCCTTAAAGAGGACTCAGAGGCTATTGCGGCATTGCTTGCCGAGGGTAAGTATGTTATGCACCACAGCCGTAAGTACAACAAGCTCTATGCACCGCACTATCGCATTGTGAGCCGTAAAGAGTATGAGAAACTTAAAACTATATTAAAATGAGAAAGTTATTTATCACACTGATTGCTGCTTTTGGCATTACAGCCTACGCAACAGCACAGGATGTAACGGGTACTATCCGCACAACAGCTGGAGCACCTATAGCAGGTGTTGTGGTTACTGATGGTTATACCGTTACTGCAACAGACGCTGAGGGTAAGTACGCCTTCAACCGCCACGAAGAGGCAGCCTATGTCTACTACTCACTGCCAGCAGAGTACCGTGTACCACTGCGTCAGGGTCACCCTTGCTTCTACAAGAAGCTCACTGACGACAAGGTCTACGACTTTGTTCTCCAGCCACTCAAGGGTGGTAAGGAGCGTAAGTTCCGCCTTGTGATGGTTGCCGACCCGCAGTGTCAGAACTTGCGTCACGTCTACCGCTTCCACTCGGAGACTGCACCTGATTTGAAGAAGACCGCAAAGAGGACAAAGACCCCTTGCTACGCAATCTCACTCGGTGATATTGTCTACTCTGAGGGTCCACGCAACGCAAACTACCTTATGCCGATGATTAAGGAGGAGATGCGTGCCGAGAATATCGGTATGCCTATGTTCCAGACCATCGGTAACCACGACTGCGACTATGAGCCTGTGGCTACGGGCAAGCGTAACTCAACACCGACAGTTCGTCTGCAGCGTATGTTTGAGGCTACATTTGGCCCTATTGACTACTCTTGGAATCGTGGCGATGTGCATATCGTAAGTATGAACGATATTGTCTACGACGATATCAACAACTTCAAGAAGTACCACGGTGACTTTACCGACAAGCAGGTTGAGTGGCTGCGTAAGGACTTGAGCTATGTTCCAAAGGATAAGATGGTTATCCTCTGCGTGCATATCCCTATTGAGCATATGCGTAAGAACAAGAATGTGCAGGCAGTGCTCTCAATGATGCGCGAGTATGCCGAGGCTAAGATTATGTCTGGCCACACTCACTACTCTCGCCGTTATACCCACAAGAACGGCATCCACGAGTATATCTTCGGTGCTGCATCTGGCTGCTGGTGGTGGAGCAACAACAACGGTGATGGCTGCCCTAACGGCTACGGACTTATCGACATCGCTGACAATAAGGTTGTTGACCACCGCTACAAGAGTACCGGCTTTGATATCGACTATCAGCTGCGCGTATATCGCGGTGATGCAACCTTTGGAGGCAAGCACGAGCAGCCACAGTTGCCATTTGGTGCAGATAAGATTCTCGCAAATGTCTGGTTTGCTGACACCGATTGGACGATTGAGG
>JAFOYS010000180.1 GCA_017391435.1 Alistipes sp.
GATAACTCTGTGGGAGAGTTCTACTCTGTGGCTATGACAAATAACTATCAGCAGGCAGATACAGGTACAAAGATGATACATCTGGGTCGTAATACGCGCTCTCGCATTGTCTCAAAGGGTATCAGTGCTGGAAGGAGTGAGAACTCATACCGTGGACTTGTCAAGATTGGACCAAAGGCAGAGAATGCGCGTAACTACTCGCAGTGCGACTCGTTGCTCATTGGCGATAAGTGTGGAGCACATACATTCCCGCATATTGATTGCCGTAATCGCACCGCTATGCTTGAGCACGAGGCGACAACATCCAAGATTTCGGAGGAGCAGCTCTTCTACTGCAATCAGCGAGGTATATCTACCGAGGATGCTGTGGGCCTTATCGTAAACGGATATGCTCGTGAGGTGCTTGCAAAGCTGCCTATGGAGTTTGCCGTTGAGGCTCAGAAGCTGCTCGCCATTAGCCTTGAGGGTAGCGTAGGTTAGCCGTTAGCCTTGTGGAGGAATATTGGTAGGAAGTTAATAGAAAAGAAATTTGAATATTAAACAAAATGGTTGTTGGGGGCCAATGGCCAATGGCCAACAGCCAACAGCCAACAGCTAAACAAATATGTTAAAGATAGAGAATTTACACGCCACAGTTGGCGATAAAGAGATACTTCGAGGAATAAACCTTGAGGTTAAGGCGGGTGAGGTCCACGCCATAATGGGACCTAACGGCTCGGGTAAGAGTACACTTGCATCTGTGCTTGCGGGAAATGAGAAGTTTACTGTAACAGAGGGTCAGGTGACTTTTTTGAGCGAGGATCTGCTTGAGGTACCTATTGAGCAGCGCGCTCGTATGGGTCTTTTTCTCGGATTCCAGTATCCAGTTGAGATTCCGGGTGTTACTATGGCAAACTTTATGAAGCTTGCTGTTAATGAGAAGCGTAAGTATGCTGGTCTTGAGCCTCTTACTGCTTCAGAGTTTCTTAAGATGATGCGAGAGAAGAGTGCTATCGTAGAGCTTGATAGCAAGCTTACTGCGCGCGCTGTTAACGAGGGCTTCTCAGGTGGTGAGAAGAAGAAGAACGAGATCTTCCAGATGGCTATGCTTGAGCCAAAGCTCGCTATTCTTGACGAGACCGACTCGGGCCTTGATATCGATGCACTCAGAATCGTTGCAACGGGTGTTACACGCCTTAAGAGCGCTGAGAATGCAACAGTAGTAATTACGCACTATCAGCGACTGCTGGACTATATTGTACCAGACTATGTCCACGTGCTATATAAGGGAAGAATCATCTACTCGGGCGATAAGAGCCTTGCGCTGAAGCTTGAGAAGGAGGGATACGATTGGCTTATAAACGATTACAAAGATTAGTATGACCATTAATGAGTATATATCCTCTGGGGCCTTCTCACTCTTTAAGGGCGGAGCGGTAGAGACGAGCACTGAGCGCACTTCACCTCTGCTATCGCTAAATCCCAAGCATCTTGTGGTAGCGGTGGCTCAGGGTGTTAAGGCGCAGCTGATTCTTCTCTGCACAGAGTCGGTAACAGCCTCAGTAGAGATAACACTTGATAAGGATGCAGAGCTGGATATTGTCGAGCTCTACCTTAAGGATAGCTGCGTAGCAATCTCGGCTATTCAGCACCAAAATTCGCAGCTCAGATGCTTCTCGGCGCTGCTGAGTAGCAGTAATGTGAGCTACACTTATGCTCTTGAGGGTAGCGGGGCAAGCAATACGCTGAATACTCTCTTTATTGCTACCGGCACTGACCACGCGACTATTAATCTCAACACTCGCCATA
>JAFOYS010000181.1 GCA_017391435.1 Alistipes sp.
ACCCCTCTTCTTTGGGGTTGGAGCGGCGCTCTGATAAGGGTTTAGCGCATCAAGCAGTGCCTTATCTGCCGTAAAGGTACGAGCAGCGATAGTTCCCACGCCAGCGATAACCACAGCGTCGTTCTGCTTAACCTCCGCGAGCCACTCAGTGTAAATCTCCTCCGCGCGAGAGCCGTCAACCTCTGCGCTCTGGCAGATAATATCAACAATACTCTTGCCACGCATCTCGCCCGTAAAGGTCACTGTGCGCTGTGGAGGGGTAAACTGCCCGCCACTCTTTGCTGCCGCACTACGGCGAAGAACAAGCGTACCTACAGTAGGCAGAGCCACATCACTACCCTGACAGAGGGCGTTGTATATCAACTTATTAACCTGTGCAATCATAGTTTATCGTGTTTTAACATTAGACTTCTTGTTATCCTCTACGGCTGGGTGCGAAAGAGCATACCACACCGAGGCTATACCTATAATAATAAAAGGAACACTGAGCCACTGACCCATATTGAGTGTCATACCCTCTTCAAAGGCCACCTGATTGACCTTCACAAACTCAATAAAGAATCGCGTAACGAAGATACCTATCAGCGCCACACCGAACATCAGTCCGCGACGCTTAGCCGCGCCAGTCTTGTTGTACAAAAACCAGAGCAGAGCAAAGGTTGCTATGTAGCAGAGCGCCTCATAGAGCTGTGTAGGGTGGCACGCGGGCACTTGCTCTACAGTAAGTCCACGATGCAGTCGCATAAACTTAAAGCCCCACGGAAGTGCTGTCTCACAGCCGATAATCTCCGAGTTAAAGAGGTTACCAAAGCGAATCAGCGCACCGCTTATCGGCGCAATAACGCCCAGACGGTCGCACATCCACATTACCGGCACGCGGTTACGGCGCGAGCAGAGCCAGATAGCAACAATAATGCCGATAGTAGCACCGTGGCTGGCAAGGCCTCCGTCGCGAATCTCGGTAACAATAGCCCACGGCTTAAGTAGGTAGTACTCAGGCTCATAGAATAGGCAGTGACCCACGCGAGCGCCAATCATCGTACCAAGAGCGATATACAAAAATGCCGAGTCCGCAAGCTCCTGACTTCTTCCCTCCTTACGGCAGAAGTATCCGAAAATCCACGCACCAACAAGCAGTGCTGCAGCCCACATAAGGCTGTAGTAGCGAATCTCAAAGCCGAAAATATTTACCAGCACGGGGTTAAAGTCCCATACAATGCTCAGTTGCTCCACCATAGTTATAGATGTACCTTTTTAAGTGTAAAAGTAAATGTACTGCCCTTGCCAATCTCGCTACGCACAGAGACCTTCTCACCGTGGTTCTCAATAATATGCTTAACGATAGCAAGACCAAGACCCGTTCCGCCCTGCTCACGGCTTCTGCCCTTATCTGTGCGGTAGAAGCGCTCAAAGACCCTCGGAAGGTCACTCTTAGCGATGCCTATGCCGTTATCCTCAACCTCTACGAGTATCTTGTCAAGCATATCGCGGCAGGTAACCTTGGTCTCTCCGCCCTCCTTACCGTAGCGTATAGAGTTGACAATCAGATTCTCAACTACCTGACCGATATAGAACTTATCTGCATTGACCCAGCAGCGCGAAGGTAGGTTATCCGCACCC
>JAFOYS010000182.1 GCA_017391435.1 Alistipes sp.
CTCTTAGGATGAAAGATGTAGAGATCTGCAGATGAGGTGTTGTAGAACTTGCGTTTTGCGACAACCTTCTCATCCTTCTCCATATGGTTAGAGTACTTTGCAGTACTGTTATCCCACAGGGTTACAATCTCATCGGCCCCAATATCTATCTGCTTTGTTGCCTGAGCCGCAGCAGATAGCGTTGAAGCTACCAGGGTCAGAAGTAAGATAATCTTTTTCATAGGTCTATTTGTTTAGTTTTTTTAGGTAATCCTTTTGCATAATCTCGAGCCAATCTTTGATAGCTCGCTTACAAGGCTCGGCATATCTATACTCGTCGTGACCTGCCCAGCCGTGACCTCCAGATGGGAAGGAGTGTACTGCCGCAGGTATGCCGTAGTACTTGAGAGCCTTGTAGTAGGCCATAGAGTGCTCTGGCTTTACCCTTACATCGTCATCTGCAAGTAGTAGCAGTGCAGGTGGAGTTGTTGGACCTACAAGGTTCTGTAGTGAGTAGCTTTCCTGCTCCGCATCGGTTCTGTTACGGCCGAGCATAAGGCCGAAGGTGCCGCGGTCAATGCTGCGTTTCATACCAGATACTACAGAGTAGATCATAATTGAAAACTGAGGCTTCTCCTCATCAGGAGTAGCATTTGAGGCGTGACCAGCAAGGTATCCACCTGCAGAGCTACCCAGAATACCCACCTGCTTTGGGTCTACACCCCACTTCGCACCTTCGGTACGCATAAAGCGCAATCCTGCCTGAGCATCCTCAAGAGGTACCTCGCGGTGACCATTTGGTAGACGATACTTGACCACAATAGAGCTCACGCCGATAGAGCGCAGATACTGAGCAATCATAAAGCCGTCAAACTTCATTGAGAGTTTGTAGTATCCACCGCCAGGCACGATAACAATGCCCTGACCAGTAGCCAGAGCAGGGTCGGCCTTGTAGATGTAGAAGTCGGTAGATGATGTTTGAGCCATATCAAACTTGCTGTTGAGAATCTGCTCATCTACCGTTAGCTCGTTTGAGTGCGGAGCGGTTGAGTTGTCCCAGTAGTGGACAAGCTCGTCTGCCCCACTATCCTTCAGCGACACTTCAACCCTCTTTTGGGCCGAGGCTGCTAAAGCCACGATAGCTAATAAGGTTAATGTTAGGAACTTTTTCATAGGTTTATAGGTTTGGTTTAGTTTTGTCTCTGTCTCTCTATCTCAAGCCAGTCTGCTATTGCTCGCTTTGCCGGTGCGGCATACTCCCACTCGTCGTGACCAGCCCATCCGTGTGCCCCTGCTGGGAATAGGTAGAGCGCTGCGCGAACGCCATACCTCTTCAGAGCCTTGTAGTACAGTGTTGAGGCTGTTGACGGCACGGTTGTATCCTCGTGGGTGTGCATAAGCAGCGTTGGCGGGGTGGTTGTTGAGACAAGGTTCTCACAAGAGTTGTTCTCAATATCCACCTGTGTACGCCACTTGCCCGTAAGACGCTCAAAGCAGTTCTGTAGGCGGTAGTTTGACCACATATCTCCACTTGTAGATGGGTAGATAAGGATGTTGAACTTAGGACGCTCCTCTACAGCAAGGGTGTGGGTAGCAAGAGCCACTAAATGACCACCTGCCGAGCAACCGAGCATACCCACCTGCTGAGGGTCTATACCCAAGCAGTCAGCCTGCTCACGCATATAGCGCAAGCCCGAAATGGCATCCTCAATTGGCACCTCACGCACACCATTTGGTAGGCGATACTTGACAACAATAGCCGTAACGCCGATAGAGCGAAGGTATTGAGCAATCTTAAAACCGTCGTAGAGCATCGATAGCTTGTAGTAACCACCGCCGGGCACAACAACTACGCCCTGGCCTGTAGCTATGCTTTTATCAGCCTTGTAGATGTAGAGGTCGGTCTGTGTAGAGTTCTCTAAGTCCAACTTGTGGTTGATATTCTCGTCTACAGTAATGCCGTTGGAGTGTGGAGCGGTGGCGTTGTTCCAGATGTTTGTTACAATCTGGTCAGCACCGCTCTGCTCCGCAGTGTAGAGCGCAGGGTTCTGTGCCGATAGAGTACCGACAGCAGTTGCCACTTGCAGGAGTATTAGAAACAACCTCTTCATCGCCTCTACTTTACAATGTTGATAATCTTGCCAGGCACAACGATAATCTTCTTTGGTGCTGCACCCTCAAGCCAGCGCTGCACCTCTGGCTTAGTGACAATATCTGCTTGAAGTTCAGCTGGGGTAGCATTCAGCGGATATACCTGCTTGTGGCGAAGCTTGCCGTTGATCATAATTGGGTACTCAAAGCTGCTCTCAACAAGATACTGCTCGTTGCAAACCGGATATGTAGCGTTGAAGATTGTATCCTCGTGGCCAAGCATACTCCACAACTGCTCGGTAATGTGCGGAGCAAATGGCGAGAGAAGCACTGCAAGCGGCTCAATAATCTCGCGCTTGTGGCACTCGCCAAGCTCGTTGATGCAGATCATAAATGCAGCCACAGAGGTGTTGAATGAGAAGTTCTCAATATCCTCACGCACCTTCTTAATGGTCTTGTGCAGGGTCTTAAGCTCCTTCTCTGTAGCCTTCTCGTCGTTTACTGCCCACTCGCCGTTGCGGTCGTGGAACAGACGCCAGAAGCGACGCAGGAACTTGTGTACACCGTCAATACCGTTTGTATCCCAAGGCTTAGCCTGCTCAAGTGGGCCGAGGAACATCTCGTACATACGGAGTGTATCGGCGCCGTACTGCTCAACAATATAGTCTGGGTTTACCACATTGAACATAGACTTTGACATCTTCTCAACCTCCCAGCCACAGATATACTGATCATTCTCAAGGATAAACTCTGCAGAACTAAACTCTGGCATCCAGTTGCGGAAGGCCTCGGTGTCAAGAACATCGTTCTTTACGATATTCACATCTACGTGGATCTTCTGTGTCTGGTACTGCTCGCGCAGGTTGTACGACACAAACTTATTGGTACCAACGACGCGGTAAACAAAGTTAGAGCGACCCTGAATCATACCCTGATTTACGAGCTTCTTGAATGGCTCCGCCTCGCATACATAGCCAAGGTCATAGAGGAACATATTCCAGAAGCGAGAGTACATAAGGTGGCCAGTTGCGTGCTCAATACCGCCGATATAGAGGTCTACACTTCTCCAGTACTCATTTGCCTCCTTAGATACAAGCGCCTCAGAGTTGTGAGGGTCCATATAGCGGAGGAAGTATGCTGACGAACCTGCAAATCCCGGCATTGTTGAGAGCTC
>JAFOYS010000183.1 GCA_017391435.1 Alistipes sp.
AAGGCGGCACTGCCAGAGGGTGTTGAACTGCATAGCCTACGCCTGCACGAGACAGCCACTTCCTATGCTGAGTGGTATAACGATGAAAATTAGTTGCTAATGAAAAAACTATTCCTTATAGACGCTTATGCGTTGATTTTCAAGTACTATTATGCATTTTACGGGCGACCGATGCGTAATCGTGCGGGAATGAATACATCTATAGTCTTTGGTTTTACTAAGTTTCTGAGAGATATCCAGAAGCGCGAGAAACCCGACCTTCTTGGTGTGGCTTTTGACCCTGCAGGAGGCTCGTTCCGCCGTGAGATGTTTCCTCAGTACAAGGCAAATCGCCCTGAGACTCCGGAGGATATAATCGAGTCGGTGCCATATGTAAAGCGAATTGTCGAGGCTATGTGCATTCCGATTCTTGAGGTTGAGGGCTACGAGGCAGACGATGTTATCGGTACTCTTGCCTTTAAGGGCGCAGAGGCGGGCTATGAGGTCTATATGGTTACTCCAGATAAGGACTACGGACAGCTTGTGGGCGAGAATCGTAAGATTTACAAGCAGAAGGGTGACCAGATTGAGATTATTGATACTCAAGCAATTAAAGATAAGTACGGCATTGATGACCCAATGTTGGTAAGTGATATTCTTGCTCTGTGGGGTGATACTTCGGACAATATTCCAGGTGTTACGGGCATAGGCGAGAAGGGAGCTTGCAAACTTGTTCAGAAGTGGGGCGATGTGGAGTCAATTATTGCCAATGTTGAGCAGATAGGTGGTAAGGCGGGTGCTAATATTGCCGCATCAGTTGAGCAACTTAGACTCTCAAAGGCGCTGACAAAGATATCTCTTGATGTGCCTATAGATTTTAATGAGGCTGCGCTTACTGTCTGCTGTCCGAAGATTGATATGCTCAAGTCACTCTTTACGGAGCTTGACTTTAAGGTCTTTCTGAACGATGTGCAGAATATGGCTCCCGTAGAGGATACCTCTGTACCGCGTCAGGCAGAGCAACATCAGCTTGCAAATATGGCGCGCGTTAAGTCGGGAGCTGCACGCCGTAAGGCTATGGAGGGGCAGGGGTCGTTGTTTGATGCCTTTGACAACCCAATAGTGCCGCAGAGCGTAGAGAGTGTAGAGCAGAGTGAGGATGCTTCTGAAGAGGCTTTTTCGACTATTGCAACAGTTCCGCATAGCTACACCACAGTTACAAGCGAGAGCGAACTGCAGCAGGTTGTAGATACCTGTATGGGTAGCCAGGTGCTCTGCTTTGATGTTGAGACCTCGGGCTTGGATATCTTTACAAGTCGCATTGTGGGAGTTTCGCTGGCTATTGAACCACACAAAGCGTGGTATATTCCATTTACTATCAGCGCTGACAGAAACCGAATTGAGGATAGCTACGCTAAGATTCTTAGACCACTCTTTGAGTCAACAGTAAGCGTGAAGGTGGGTCAGAATATGAAGTTTGACATCCTCTTTTTGCGAACATTGGGCATCAAGGTTGCGGGGCAGATGTACGACACAATGTTGCTTCACTATCTTCTTGACCCAGAGGCACGACACAATATGGATGCACTTGCCGAGAGGTATCTTAACTACTCGCCAATATCTATCTCAGAGCTTATAGGCAAGGGTCGTGAGCAGATAACTATGGATATGGTCGGGCTGCCGATAATCTCGGAGTATAGTTGTGAGGATGCAGATATAACGCTGCAGCTCTACTATGTTCTCAGAGAGCAGATAGAGAAGCAGTCGCTTGCAGGGCTATACCACGACATTGAGGAGCCGATGATATCAGTCCTTGCTGATATGGAGTGGAATGGCGTTAAGATTGATAGCAATCAGCTCAGAGAGTACTCTATAACGCTTAGCTCTCAGCTGCGAGAGTTAGAGGAGCGTATCTGCGCTATGGCAGATACTCCGGGGCTAAATGTAAACTCGGGTCGTCAGATTGGCGAGCTACTCTTTGCCAAGATGCGTATTGCCGAGAAACCGAAGATGACAAAGACAAAGCAGTTCTGCACCGATGAGGAGTATCTAAAGGGTTTTGCCTCTCAGTATGAGATTGTAAGGCTGATACTTGAGTATCGCGGAGTGAAGAAACTGCTCTCTACATATATCGATGCACTGCCAGAGTTGGTAAACCCTGTCTCTGGCCGTATACACACTTCGTACAATCAGGCCGTTACGGCTACGGGTCGACTCTCGTCGTCAAATCCAAATCTGCAGAATATCCCTATTCGTGACGCTATTGGTCGACCTATACGCAGTGCCTTTATCGCCTCGGAGCAGGGCGGACTGCTGCTCGCAGCGGACTACTCGCAGGTGGAGTTGAGGCTTATGGCGCACCTTAGTGGAGATGAGTCTCTGTGTGAGGCTTTCCGCAATGGCGAGGATATCCACGCAGCTACGGCAGCAAAGATCTTTGGAAAACCTATAGCCGAAGTTACAGCCGAGGAGCGTAGACGAGCAAAGACCGCCAACTTTGGAATTATCTACGGCATATCTGCCTTTGGCCTTGCACAGCGACTTGATATATCTCGCTCGGAGGCTAAGGCGTTGATAGATGGATACTTTGACTCCTACCCAAAGGTCAAGCAGTATATGGAGAAGAGTATTGCTAATGCCGTTCAGATGGGTTGGGTAGAGACAATATTCTCTCGTCGCAGATATCTTGAGGGTATTGACTCTCGCAATGCAAATACCCGCGCCCTTGCAGAGCGAAACGCAATCAATGCACCGATACAGGGTAGTGCTGCCGATATTATGAAGATCGCTATGGTGGGCGTATATCGCGCCTTTGCAGAGCAGGGTATTCGCTCCAAGCTCATTATGCAGGTTCACGATGAGATTGTTATAGACCTTGTGCCAGCCGAGCGTGAGGCTGTAGAGCGCATTGTCCGCGAGCAGATGGAGGGTGCAGCAGCGCTCTCTGTGCCGCTTGTGGTAGATATTGGTGTTGGTAAGAGCTGGCTTGAGGCACATTAGATATGATAAACCTAAAAACCTTAGAGATATGAGAAAGATTATATTTACATTGGTGGCGACACTTCTGACGCTTACTGTCACGGCCCAGACGGCGCGAGAGTTGATACTCTCTGACAATAGCTATGCTATGGGTGTCTATCGCCTCTATCCTACACAGTTTAAGGAGCAGACACCTGTTCCAAAGGGCTACAAGCCATTTTATATCAGCCACTACGGTCGTCACGGCTCGCGTTATGTGCTTCGTGATGAGAAGTTTGACCGTGCGTACAATGTATTTGCAGATGCCGCATACTTTGACAAGCTAACACCATTTGGTAAGGAGATTTTTGAGCGCCTTACTCGTGCAAAGAGGGATGCCTATGGCCGTGGTGGAGAGTTGTCGCTCAAGGGTCAGGAGCAGCAGCGTCAGATTGCGCGCCGTATGTATGAGAACTACAAGCCGATATTTAAAAAGGCTGAGTATATAGATACCAAGGCGACAATCGTTCCGCGCGTGCTGATGAGTATGACCGCATTTTGTGATGAGCTGATGCGTCACGACAATAAGCTTGA
>JAFOYS010000184.1 GCA_017391435.1 Alistipes sp.
GATAACCGTAATTTTTCCGAAAGGTAATAATTTTTTTTGCAAAAAAATGTCATTAACGCCAACTTTTTAAGGCAAACTATGAAAATTGACACAAAATGTCGCTTTACATAGCCTGCCTTAAAAACGAGATATATACAGAATTGACTATTCCCAACCAGCGTCTACCTCCCCATCACCATTTGTGAAGGACTCGTTGCTAAGAGAAAACCCTAACTCTACATTAAGATAGTTGGTAATCAGTGTAGGTGTTATATATTTATTACTCATAATTATCAATATTTACTTTCGTGTTAATACTAAATTAGTGTAATATGATGAACTATTTGGTTGAACAAGAATAATGCCTGTCCAGACCGTTGCGTTCCAGGAATCATCTGTACTAAAGGTGATTTTTCCTGGTTCATAGGTTCCGTTCAAACCATAGTCTTCATTATACCAATAGTAGTAGGCATTATTAAGGTATACAGATAGTGTATCTGGAACAGTCTGACACGGAATAGATAATACTCCATCATAGAAATAAGCCTGTATTGTATCATCGTAAATACCAATAAGTGCAGGATCGCCAAGACCTGTGATTTTGTATGTTCTACCCTTAACATCCTGCGATATAGTTACAGTACGAGGCACTGTTGTCCCATTAGGTGTTGCCAAGTATGTGCCTAAATACTGATCATAGCGATGGTCATCAATCTCCTTTAGTGGGGTAGTTGTGAACTCATACTTGAATAGAGCACCATACGAATCGTTACTATCGTATGCTATAGCATAAACATAGTACTTAGTGTCATATTTAAGATTACTGAAGTATACTTGTGACTCTTGACTCACTACGCCATCGTTAGGACCGGATAATCTATAATCAGCTATCTCTGTGTCACTCGCATATTGGAATTCTGCATTTGAGTCTGAAATGTAATACTTCCACTTTGTGGAGCCCTCACTCAAGACCACATCAAATGAAGCTGTTGTCTCGCCAATGTCTGCATTAGTAAACTCTACCGTTGCAGCAGAAGGAATGTGAGCCTTGGTGCGGAATGTATACTTAGCCATAGGCGCATATCGTGTATAGAAGTCTGTATAAAGGTCTTTATAACAAATATAAGCATCCGTATCCACGACGGCGTCTGTAGCAGAGTAGTAGAAAAAGTACTCTACATCTGGATACAACCAAGTGTCATCTGGGTTGCTTATTCTTACAGAACCATTATTAGAAGGTGTATGATAGGACCAACCTCTCTGGCAAAGTGCCAAAGGTATCTCTTGTGAAGCTGGTCTACCTGTTGTTGCGCCAATCCACGAATTGATAAATATGACATTGCTGATATTAGAATTAAGTGTCGCTGCAAATGAGTTTTCACCAATCTCAATATCGCTTATTGAGACTGTGATATTATCATCATATGGAATAGAATCGCCGAACAAATTTTCAACCACAAAGCCTTCGATATAGTCGTTGCCATCTTTATCAACAGGCATAGCAAGCAAAATTCCATTGTGTGTGTCAGGATGTGGCTCTGAGAGGATTACGGACTGATGGCTTGAAAAAATATCAATATCTGAAAGTCCTTTCTCGCGGAGATTTTCATAAATCTCCATAGGTAATTTTGAGTACTTATAACCTAAGCAGTGCTGATTGCAGTGGATTGAATAGGAGACACCAGCAATACAACTTCCTAATTTTGAAATAAAGATAGATGGTTTGTCAGTGATAATATCACATCCGTTATGTGTAAATTTAGATACTGTTGTTATCTGTGAACGAGTGACAGTAATCGGATTTTTAGCTGTCAGAGTAGTCTGAACTCCCCACTCGTCAGTTGTAGTTACACTCAATCCTGTGTATGTTGCAGGAGGAAGAATGGCATATATTGAGCGCGGAGTCTGAGATAGTGTTATTGGACTGTCTAAAGTTGCACCAACAGTTGAGGAACAATTTGCATAAGGCGCCAATTCTAAACTCAGTGGGTCTATAGTAAACATTCCAGATAGTCGTTTATTCTCTGTACTGGTAATGCTGATGCTCTTTACCGTTCCCTGTCCGACAATTTGAAACTCTACAATACCACATAGGTTCTTAAACTCTATATGATTCTTGTCTGTGCTTATGCCGTACATCGGATTTGAATTAGTTACAAAATTCTTCTCAGCAAAGACCGTATTGTAAGGCAAATTTATAAGATATGAGACCTTGTTCTCTACAAAAAAAGCCGTATTATACATTGAAAAAGGGTAGAGGGCAAAATACTCCAAAGCATCTGGCATATCCACATCTGACCAGAACTCGCCATTTGAAGTCCCCGCTCCGTATTTTAACTCAAATACATTCCCAAAGTTTCCTGTGAATACTACAATCTGATCACCCTCACTCCAGAGAACAGAATTATCATCCCCTAAAGTTGTCCTTGTCTGCTCACTTATCGATGCAGAGATCCTACTACCGCCCTTTATGATATCCATATTATCGTCGTTGTTTGTACAACATACGCATATCAACGCACAAAGTAGTGCGGTTAAAAAATTAAATTTCTTCATTTTGTTGTTTATTGAATATATTTTACGAAAGGTGTAATTGATCGCAAATATATATATGCATATATATAAATCCAAATTTTTTAGAGACATTTATCATAAAAACACAATTTTACAAATTTCAAGATTTAGTAGATTCTGTTTTTGTGGGAGTTTTAACCAAAAAATTTGCATAATCAAAAAAAACATCCTATCTTTGCACCGCTTTAGAAGCAAAATGCTGTTGTAGCTCAGTGGTAGAGCACTTCCTTGGTAAGGAAGAGGTCACGAGTTCAAGCCTCGTCAACAGCTCAGCGCAGAAGATGAAGACAAATGCCACCTAACGGGTGGCGTTTGTTGTATATAGGGGGTGTGGACAATGCTTGCAGTTCTCCACACCCCTATA
>JAFOYS010000185.1 GCA_017391435.1 Alistipes sp.
ATCAAAGAAACTTCATGAGAGGTATTTTTGTTCAGATAAGGTTATATTTTCCTGTGATAAAGGTATTGATATTATTAATGAAGCAGGAGAATTGGTGAACAATCTTCATTTATCGGTATTAGAAAATTCTGAAGCAAAAAAAATTAGTGGCGAAAGGGTAGTACCATCGCCACTAATTTTTATTTTATATAGAGCTAAAAGTCGCTATTCCACTCCCCGTCAGCGGAGGTGCATATTATAGGACGATTTTTCTCAACAGATTTGAGCCATTGATAGGTTTTGTAGAGGCAATATCCGTTACCAGACTCCTTGCCGGCAAGGCTATAGGCTATAATGCAGGGGTGGTTACGGGTACGATAGTACATACCCTTGGTGCGCTCAAGGTACTCATCCACAAGTTGAGGGTTGTTTGATGGTGTGCCTCCTATAGCGCGGTTATTAGGCTCTGTTGTAGAGTTTATAGCCACCTGCTCAATAACATAGACTCCAAGTTGGTCGCAGATATCATAAAACCACAGCGGCTGCGGAGCGTCTGGAGTAAGGGTGTTGTACCCCTTGCTCTTTAGAGCTGCTATCTCCTTGCGAGATACGGAGCGAGATTGGTTTGCGTTGTATGCCACCTGCTTGATATTTATCTGCTTACCGTTTCTGAAAATCTTACCATCCTTAAATGTTGTGCTACCCGCGCCAATGCGTACAGGAATGTACTCAAATGGCTTTCCGCCGCGTTTGATGTAGAGTGTTGTGCGGTAGAGCAATGGCTTTGCACTACTCCAGAGATATCGTAACTCTGCGCCAAGGTCTATGCGAACTTTGAGCGTGTCACGACTCTTGCCTGCAACAACCATTTCGCGCACGGCATAGTCTACAAGCTTCTGCTCAGGGGTATAGATGTCGTAGCCGACAGATATCTTCTCCTCAAAGTTAAAGTCATTGCCAGCAATAATATCAAGCTCAAGGTGTAGCTTGCCTGCTCGCTCAACAATAGCCGCATCGTAGTCAAAAATTGCTGCACGGTGTTGTGCATAGATATAACAGCCACTAAACTGCGCGCAGCGTGAAGCCGATGTAGCTTGGCACAGTTGAGGTGTTGTTGTTGGTCGGAGCAGCAGTACTATGCTATTCTCACCCTGACGCAGATAGGGCGAGATGTAGTAGTCTGCAGGTGTAGCTCCATCGTCGGAAGTTGCCACCACAGTGTTGTTTATGGCAATGTCATATGCGCTGTGAGTGTTCTCAATATGGAGATATGCATTGTAGTCATTCCACGACGCTGGCACAGTAATCTTCTGGCTGTACATAGCAATAGAGCCTACATCTCCAATCTTCTGCGGAGCATATGCTATATAGTTTAGCGTCTTTGAGTGGTCGGCCTTTGCAGAGTCCTCACGAGTGTCGTATGGTGTAAATTGGCTACGATATACCCTCTGTGCGCACACTGTAGAGCATACGGCAATTAATGTTACAAAAAGTATAAGTCTCTTCATAGTCTGTCAGTTAATGTAATTCTGTAACTTTTGCCCACAAGGCCGCTAAATCTCTTTTCGCAGTCGGGCAACGGGGATGCCTAACATCTCTCTGTACTTTGCAAC
Source organism: Alistipes sp. (assembly GCA_017391435.1). Taxonomy (GTDB): domain Bacteria; phylum Bacteroidota; class Bacteroidia; order Bacteroidales; family Rikenellaceae; genus Alistipes. The sequence goes on from JAFOYS010000185.1 coordinate 1,593, forward strand.
AGTGCGGCGGGCAATGCAGTACCCCTTTTCGTTGAGAATATTCATCAGTTGCTCGTCTGTCAGCGGACGGCGTTTATCCTCCTGAGCAATACACTGCTCAAGCAGGTTCTTAATCTCGTAGCTCGACACCTCCTCACCATTTACCGTCTGCATAGCCTCCGAGAATAGTGATTTTAGAAGGATAATGCCGAAACTTGTCTGCACATACTTGCTATTTGCTACACGAGAAATTGTTGACACATCAAGGCCTGTGCGGTCTGCTATATCCTTGAGAATCATCGGTCTAAGGCGACTGCTATCACCATCCTTAAAGTACTCCTGCTGATAGTCAAGAATTGTCTGCATAGTACGCATAAGGGTGTCGTGGCGCTGCTTTATTGCCGACATAAACCACTTTGCAGCATCTATCTTACTCTTGACAAACTGCACAGCCTCCTTCTCCTGCTCGCTCATCCTCTCGTCACTCTTGCCCTGCATCTGGCGGATAACATCCATATAGTGACGGTTGATCTTTAGCTCTGGAATGTTGTATGAGTTGAGCTGAAGGTCAAAACGACCATCGCGATACTCAAGGATAAAGTCGGGAATAATATACGGAGCGCCATCGCTATCTTCAGAGAAGAGGTTGCCCGGTTTTGGCGAAAGGTGCTGTATCTCCTGCACGGCTGCGCGGAAGAGCTCTTCGTCTACCCCTAAGCGGGCAATCATACGCTCGTAGTGCTTCTTTACAAACTCATCAAACAGCTCTGTAAGGATTCTGTTGGCCAGCCTCTTTGCTGGTGTGTCAAGAGCCTGTCCGTTGAGCTGTAAGAGTAGAGACTCCCTTAAATCGCGCGCGCCAACACCTATAGGTTCAAGATGCTGGATGACCGACAGTAGATGCTCTAACTCATCAATATCAACCTCAAGACCGAGTGTAAAGGCAATATCATCGCTCACAGACTGCAGGTCGCGACGCAAGTATCCGTCACTATCGATACTTCCGACAATAAACTCGGCTATCCGCCTCTCTGTATCTGTAAGGTTGCTCAGTCCGAGCTGCTCTGTAAGGTGTTCTTGCAAAGAACGACCGCCCGAAATCTGGAAATTTCGGGGTCGGTCGTCCTTAGAGTAGTGGTTGAGTCGGCTCTTGTACGAAGGTGTATCGTCCTGCTTTAGATACTCATCCATAGAGATCTGCATAGGCTCCTCACCCTCTGTTTCTGAGTGGTCCTCCTCAAGCACAATATTCTGTTCAATCTCCTGTTTGATGCGCTGCTCAAGCAATGCTGTAGGCAGCTCCAGCAGCTTTATCATCTGTATCTGCTGGGGCGAAAGTTTCTGCTGCTGCAGAAGTTGTTGTCTTTGTGATAGTGACATAGCTTCTTGTTTTATTTCGCCTCAAACCGAAGAGAGTGAGCCCAGTTTTTAGAACTCTGCGTTCTTTGGAGTACGAGGGAATGGAATCACATCGCGGATGTTTGCCATACCTGTCACAAAGAGGAGCAGACGCTCAAAGCCCAGACCGAAGCCTGAGTGTGGTGCAGAACCCCAACGACGGGTGTCAAGGTACCACCACATATCCTTCTCCGGAATATGAAGCTCATCAATTCTTGCACGAAGCTTGCCATAATCTGCCTCACGCTCTGATCCGCCGATAATCTCGCCGATTTTTGGGAACAAAACATCCATAGCGCGTACAGTCTTGCCATCCTCGTTCTGCTTCA
>JAFOYS010000186.1 GCA_017391435.1 Alistipes sp.
AAGTAGGCGTTGTTTGTAAGTGCCATCTTATCGCTATCCACCGTCCAATCTCTATCTACAGAGAGCACCTGACCGTAGTTCTCGTCCGCAAAGGCAGACCAGTTCTTGGCATAGATAAAGTCTGCACCCTCAAAGGCCTTGCGCTGGTCGTAGACTATCTGCTCTGGGCGAACAAAGCGAGGGTCAAGTTCATAGCCGTGCGGATGAGTGACAACAAGCTCATAGTCAGCCGCATTCATCCACTGGGCAAAAGAGTTTGGAACAGCCTGCGGTAGCGCCTTTGGATGTGGAGCCCAAGTAAGGACTACCTTTGGGCGGGCTCTCTTCTTATACTCCTCAATAGTAATAAGGTCAGCAAAGCTCTGCAGTGGGTGACCCGTAGCGGCCTCCATAGAAAAGACTGGTCGGCCAGAGTATCGGATAAACTGCTCTACGACACGCTCCTGGTAATCCTCCGACCTATTCTTTAGACCCGCAAACGAGCGCACACCGATAATATCGCAGTAGCTACCCATAACAGGTATAGCCTCAAGAAGGTGCTCCGCCTTATCGCCATCCATAACCACGCCACGCTCGGTCTCAAGCTTCCACGCACCCTGATTGACATCAAGCACCATAACATTCATACCCAAATTCATTGCAGCCTTCTGCGTAGAGAGGCGGGTACGGAGCGATGAGTTGAAAAATATCATCAGCAGGGTCTTATTTCTTCCAAGCTCTGTAAATGCAAACTTGTTCTTCTTTATCTCTAAAGCCTCGGCAACAGCAGCGTTCAGGTCGCCAATATCGGCTACAGTTGTAAACTTTTTCATATCTACTTTCTCTAAAATGAAAACCTTTTAATCAAACATCACTCGTGGATTCATCCTTGCAGGGCTACGCCACTGAATATCATACTGCTCAGAGAGCACCTCTGCCCTAAGATGCCAGAGCGCGTGACAAAATCCCATACCACGAGGATGGTCAGCAAGGCGAGCTTCAACAATCTTATCAACATCATCTATAACCTCTTCCCACTCTTTTGTCCACTCTACTGGATCGTGCTTGAGTATTGTGGTCTGCCTTACATCCTCAAGCCTACCACTATCTGCAGCCTCAATATTATCTTGGTAGAGCTCTATCTGAGCCTCTAACTCTACAGATGGTTCAGAGAGTTGCTTGAGTATTTGGTAGCGAAGAGACATCAGCTCAAGTTTTAGTCGGGGATGCTCGTACAGAGCCTCACACATACTCTCTAAGCACTGCTCTGCAAACTGTAGCTCAGAGCTATGCTCAACCAACTCTGCAGCATAATCAGCCACCTCACGCGCAAGGGTAGCGTTCTGCCAACTATCTATTTGGTCCTGCAGATTCTGCTCAGCAACAGCTATGCAGCAAAGCGTAGCTTGTCGTATATTCTCCACAGTTCTCTCTGCTGAAACAGCGAGGCGAGCCGCCTGAAGTTCTGCTCTAAAATCGCTCTTATCCATTGCAAAGAATCTCCTTAAAATTAGCAAGGAAGGTATCTGCCTGCGCCTTTGTTAGTGTTAGTGCCGGCAGCAGACGCACAGTTGTTGCACCCGCACCTCCTGTAAAGATATGGCGCTCAAAAAGCAGTCGCTTACGCATCTCAGATGCCGAGCCAGCAATCTCAATGCCTATCATAAGGCCACGACCTCGCACCTGGGCAATCTGCGGAATCTTCTTCAGTTCGGCAATAAGATAGTCTCCCACCTGGCGAGCATTCTCAACAAGATTCTCGCTCTCTATAACCTCAAGCACAGCAATAGCCGCTGCGCAGGCAAGGTGGTTTCCGCCGAAGGTAGTGCCAAGCATACCATACTTAGCCTCAATATGCGGAGCAATAAGCACTCCACCCATAGGAAAGCCATTGGCTATACCCTTGGCCACTGTAATCACATCGGCCTTAATACCAGGGTGCTGATGAGCAAAGAAGTCGCCACTACGACCATATCCACTCTGAATCTCGTCAGCAATAAGCACTACGCCATAGCTCTGAGTCACCTCTCTGAGCCATACAAAGAACTCGTCAGTAGGACAATGTATACCAGCTACACCCTGAATGCCCTCAATAATCACTGCACAGAACTCGCCCGTAGCAAGTTTTGCCTCTACAGCCTCTCTATCACCAAGAGCCACAAACTCTACATTCTCGGTACGGTTAAATGGCGCGACAATCTTTGGGTTGTCTGTCGCCGCAACAGCGCCCGATGTTCTACCGTGAAAGGCCGCCTTAAAGGCGAGTAGTTTACTCTTACCCGTATGGAACGAGGCGAGCTTAATAGCATTCTCGTTTGCCTCTGCACCTGAATTACAGAGAAAGAGCGAGTAGTCTGTATATCCACTCACGCGACCGAGTCTCTCTGCAAGAGCACCCTGCAGTGAGTTCTGCACAGAGTTAGAGTAGAAGCCCAACTGAGCCACCTGACTCTGAATAGCCTCAACATAGTGCGGATGGCAGTGGCCAATGCTAATCACTGCGTGACCACCGTAGAGGTCAAGGTACTCTACGCCATCCTTGTCGTATACATAATTTCCACATCCTCTAACTGGCTCAACATCGTAGAGAGGATAGACATCAAACATCTTCATAGTATAAAAGTGTTTTGCTTCCTAAAACGCACTTGCTTTAAGGTTCAGACCCAGATTCTCATCAAGTCCGAACATAATATTCATATTCTGCACAGCCTGTCCCGAAGCACCCTTGAGTAGGTTATCAATAACAGATACAATGTGCAGCTTACCTCCATACTTTGCAACTCGGACAACCGCCTTCTTTGTATTTACAACCTGCTTTAGGTCAACATCGTGCTCGACAACAAAGGTAAACGCTGCTGTAGCATAGAACTGCTTGTACAGTTCAACCGCCTGCTCGGCAGTAAGGTCTGTCTCAGTATATACCGAAGCAAATATTCCGCGAGCAAAGTCACCACGCATAGGCACAAAGTTGATATCACTGTTAAACGATGGCTGCAGTGTCTTAAGCGTGCGGCGTATCTCTATAAGGTGCTGATGCTCAAAGGCTTTATAGACAGAGATATTATCGCTACGCCAGCTAAAGTGTGTTGTAGCGCCAGGTTTAACACCTGCACCTGTAGAGCCAGTGATTGCCGTTACATGCACTTCGTCCTTAAGCAATCCATTAGTAGCCAATGGGAGCAGTGCAAGCTGAATAGCAGTTGCAAAACATCCTGGATTCGCAAGGCGGAAAGTATGAGCAATACGCTGGCGGTTAATCTCAGGTAGACCATAAACATAGCCACAGCTCTCGTCACGAAAATCCTGCGCAAGGTCAATAACCTTAAGCGTTGCCGGCAGTGGTTTCTCCTCCCAGAACTTGCGACTCTGACCATGAGCCGAGCAGAGGAAGAGTGCATCTATAGCTGTCTAATCGTACTTATCAGC
>JAFOYS010000187.1 GCA_017391435.1 Alistipes sp.
GGAGTTTAAGGAGATTAAGGAGAAAAATCACTAACTTCCCTAAATTCCCTAAACTCCTTAAATTCTCTGTGCTGCGTAGCCGTACTGCGTAGCCAGCCCACCCCCAAAATGTCACAATGTCACGCTGTCACAGGGGTGTGTACGGCTGTTACAAGAGTGACAAGTGACAGGGCTGTGTCTCGTTTGTTAGGGAGATTAAGGAAATTAAGGAGTTTAAGGACAAACGAAAAAAATCACTAAATTCCCTAAACTCCCTATACCTCGTTAGCAAGGTCGGGTTGCCGAAGGCAAGCTAATGGCTAATGGCCAACAGCTAACAGCCAAAAACCCTAAAAATACTCCTCTCTGTACTTATACCCGTTGCGGAGGGTCTCAAAGTCGGCGCCAGATTTGAGTGGGGCAGATTCGGCGGTGAGGTTGCAGTAGTTGTCTATCGTCGCGTTAAGTGTTTGCCAATCAATATCTTGCGGGGTTGTGGGGTGGCACTGTGGTGGGTACCAGTTCTCTATAGGTAGGCCGAAGTGGCGAGCCAGCGCTGCAACAGCCATAGCCGTAGCGTTTGCCTTGCCCTGGAGCGAGTAGCCAGCGATATGGGGCGTAGTGACAAGTGCCTTTGAGAGCAGAGTTTTGTCTATATCGGGCTCGTTTTCCCACACATCTACGGCGCACTCAAGTCCGCTCTCAACAAGGTCGGCCGTTCTGACCACCTCACCGCGTGAGGCGTTGATAACCACAGCATTAGGGCGCATCAGAGAGAGGGTTTTGCGGTTTATCATACCGCGTGTAGTGCTATCAAGAGGCGTATGCAGAGTAAGGATATCTACCTGCGGAAGCAGTGTCTCAAGGGTGACAAAGTCAAGGCCCTCCTTCTGCTGGCGTGGAGGGTCACAGCAGATAACATTGAATCCCCAGCGCTCGGCATAGTGCTTAACGAGCGAGCCTACATTTCCCACGCCGACGATGCCAAGGGTGCGCTCTGAGGGCAGAAAGCCATCACGGCGAGCGAGAGTCACAAGCACCGCCGCCACCCACTGAAGCACTCCGCGAGCGTTACAGCCAGCGGCAGTAGTGACCTCAATATTGTGGTCCCTGCAGTACTCCATATCTATATGGTCAAAGCCGATAGTCGCCGTAGCGATAAACTCCACCCTACTCCCCTCAAGCAGTTCACGGCCACAACGGGTGCGGGTGCGGACAATAAGAGCCTGCGCATCAGCGACAATTTCGGGGGTAAAAGAGCCTCCAGGGATATAGAGCACCTCGGCATAAGGCTCCAAGATGCCAGCGAGGAATGGTATGGCGTTATCTACAACAATTTTCATATAGCAAAGGTAATATAGGCGCGGTGAATTACCAATTTTTTGGCTAAAATTATTATCTTTGCCACTCAATTATGGATAGAGAGCGTCAGATATTCAGAACGACCCTTGTGGGTAGTGTTGCCAACCTACTGCTGTTGGTATTCAAGTTTGTTGCCGGCATTGTGGGTCATAGCGCCGCAATGGTTGCCGATGCAGTGCACTCGCTATCGGACTTTATAACGGATATTGTAGTGATTGTCTTTGTCTCTATAGCGGGCAAGCCTGAGGATAAGGACCACGACTACGGCCACGGCAAGTATGAGACAC
>JAFOYS010000188.1 GCA_017391435.1 Alistipes sp.
CTATTGGCGGTTGGTAGAAAAAGAAAGTGTGGTGCCGAAAACTTATCTTAGCTGAACGGGTTGTAGGAGACCCAAGAGTATAAAATAAGCAACAGTCCCACGCCGATACCCGAGGGTACGACGCAAGAATAATGTCAGTCTATCTCTACTCTTTTGAACTTCCTACATTCGTCAGCAAGGATAAACTTACACTCTCCGTGTTAATATGTCACTACAAAGATATAAACATTTTGCGGTTTGGCAATAGAAATCGCAAAGATAATTCAATAATATATGATATGCCTCAACTTTACTACTTGTGATGACAGCACTTGCAGCCGTCGCCATCGTGATGTGCCAGCACTGTGTGGGGGATATGGCCGTGGCTTACGATCTGAATAGGGCAGTGGTAGTTATCCAGTTGCTCCTGAGTGATTATGTTTGAGTCGTGGCGGTGTACGCTCTTGTTTACGCAGACAATGCTCTTCACGGTGCTTGTTATCGTGCCGATGTCGTGCGAAACCATCACTATCGCCATCTTACTGTTCAGCTCGCGCAGTAGCGCATAGAGCTCCTTCTCAAAGTTGTTGTCTACAAAGTTTGTCGGCTCGTCAAGTATCAACAGCTTCGGCTCCGAGATAATCGCACGGCAGAGCAACGCCCTCTGCATCTGACCACCAGAAATCTCGCCAATCTGCTTTGTGGCAATATCTGCAATACCACAGCTCTCAAGTAGTTGCATCGCCTTCATCCGCTCAGCCTTGGTGTAGCGAAACGAGAAACCCTTCTCGCCCTGAAGTCCCGACATAACAACCTCTATAACTGATATCGGGAATGCTCTGTCAAAGTTAGACTGCTGAGGCATATATCCTATAAGCCTCTCCGAGCCCCTGTATAGCTCTGGCGCGTAATTAATCTCACCGCTGTAGTCAACACTACCAAGTATAGCCTTGATTAGGGTAGTCTTACCACCTCCATTTGGGCCAATGATTCCCACAAAGTCATCACTGTATATATCCAGATGGGCATCCTGAATAGCAACACCACTCGGGTAGCTTACCGTAACGCCACAAAGAGTTACCAATGCGCTCATACCTACTCAGTTATCAGTGTTACCATTTCTCGAATATTCTCAAAGATATTCTCCCCTAAAGGGTTGATTTCCACCGCCTCAGCACCTATATCTTCTGCCACAATAGCCACGCTTGATGCTGGGAACTCGCTCTGATAGAAGACCCTCTTAATGCCATCTCTGCGTGCGCGATCAATAATCTCAGCAATGCGTTTAGCGCTCGGCTCCTTACCCTCGTTCTCTATAGCCACCTGCTCAAGGTTGTAGTCCCTGGCAAGGTATGTCAGCGCTGGATGGTAGATAATAAAGTAGGGGAGTGATGCGCTGCTGCACATTGTCTCAACATCGTTGTCTAACTGGCTGAGCTTCTGCTTTAGCAGAGCAAAGTTTGCGCTGTAGTCTCTCTCTGGCATCTGCGCGACCACTGCGCTATAGGCATTCTGCGCTACGGTTGTCAGAGCCTTCGGCGAACACCATATGTGAGGATCTACGCCGTGATGACAGTGCTTGCCGTGGTGGGTGTGCGAACAACTGCCTGCTATCGTTGCCAC
>JAFOYS010000189.1 GCA_017391435.1 Alistipes sp.
TATTGCTCTACTCAACCTTTGTTGTTATGGTCTGGGTTGCGGGTAAGATCTACCGCGTAGGTATCTTTATGCACGGTAAGAAACCGTCGTTTAAGGATCTCTATCGTTGGCTGAAGTATTAGAGCAAGCACTCCTGTCTGTAATAAGTCCCGGCAATAGTTTTTTCTGTTGCTGGGATTTTTTTGAAAAAATATTGTTTGTGTCATAAGCTGCTGAGAATTTTCAATTACGATTAGGAATTGAGAAAATAAATACTTAACTTTGGTAAGTGTATAATCTAAATTCAACAGTATGTTAGTATTTGTAATTGTTTGTGCAGTATTGGTTTTGCTGCTTTCAAGTCTCTATTTTACATACAATAACCGCGAGATTGCGCTTCGTAAGGAGGCCGAGGCTCAGCTGGGTAAGATAGAGTCTGTCTACGACACAATGTGGAAAGTGCTCAAGCAGGAGGCGGGCGTTACAGAGCAGTATCGTCAGACCTTTGAGAAGATATACCCAGAGCTTATTGCTGGTAGGTATTCTGGTGGAGGTGGCGAGCTGGTAAAGATTATTCAGGAGTCCAACCCAGCCTTTGATACAAGGCTCTACGACAAGCTGATGCAGGCAGTTGAGGTGCAGCGCGCATACTTTGCCTCAGCGCAGCAGCGAATGCTTGATATTCTTCGCGAGCGCGAGACGCTGATAGAGTCTTTCCCATCAAGGTGGTTTGTTCAGAACAAGAGCAAGATTGACTATGTTGTCATCTCATCTGAGAAGACTCAGAGTGTGATTACTACTCGTAGAGAGGACGATGTAGAACTGTTTTAGTAGTCAGGGCCTTTTATGCATAGAGTAGCATATATCTTTCCACTGATTGCTGCAAATATACTGCTTGTTCTATTCCGCAACTATGACCAGTGGTGGATCTATCTGATTATGGTTGTAGTTACAGAGTTCTTTCTCTGGCTCATTATGCGCCGCGTGAGTAGAACAAAGGAGTACTTGAGTGGCTATGCACGACATATGGAGCACCACGAGCCGTGGGTAGAGCGTGTAGAGCGCGTAGAGTCATATACAGACAGTCGCGGAAACACTCGCACAAGGGTGGTTGTAGATTATGTTCACCACCCCGATCTCTGGCTTATGGTGCTTAATACTGGGCGAGTAGTTGTTATCCACCATAATGTCTACTACCACTATTGCGGCCTTTGGAAGACGCCAGAGTTGTGGATAAACCCTCCTCATCCAAACTGCGTCTCGGGAGGTGGAGGTCAGCGCCATAATTGGGATGGCCTCTATCAGAATGCTGCTACTTGTACCTATCAAGGCCTATATATCAACTATGTAGACAACTCAAACTCTATTTTTCGCAAGGACTATGTCTCTCGGCGTGAGGCTCGCGATTTAGGACTTATAAAGTATCCTAAGTTTGACCGTGGTTATATTGAGCAGGATGTAGTGCTCTGCTCGCCACGGCTTCCATTGTGGATAAGGCACTCAGAGTTTGATCAAAGAGCATTTCAACTAATAAATGCTATCTATGGAGCGCAGTACCAGATACACATCTTTGTGCTGCTTTTTGATGCTTCTCAGGGTGTTGGAGTTGCGCTAAAGCAGCAGTCGTACTGGAAAGGGGGAAATAAGAATGAGTTTGTGGTCTGCTTGGGTGTCGATTACGGAGATATCCCACAGAGTATGTTGCACGATCGGAAGGCGACTGTCAAGTGGTGCAAGGCCTTCTCGTGGTGCGATGCACCGACACTTGAGTCTGCTACCGAGAGCTGGTTTATTGCAAATAGTGAACTCAGATTAGATAGCTACGCGGCGTGGCTGAGAGATCATATGGGACTTTGGAAGCGCAAGGAGTTCTCGGACTTTAAGTATTTAGGTGTTACCCTCTCACCAGGTAGACAAGCCGTTGTGGCTGTGGTGACAACACTATTTTGTCTAACAATGATTGTAATTACCTGCGCCGTAGCTGACGCAAACCGCCGTCAGGATTACTATCAAGACAATCGCGACTATACAGGTTACGGCTATACGCTTCTTGACAAATATATTCTCAAGAATCGCTACTAACTACTACACCTTGTGATGTTTTAGAATCTTTTGAGTATGGCGTAAACCTCAAAGGCGAAGCCTGCAACGACAACGATAGGGGCGAGTGTAATTCGGCGGAAAGAGAAGATATCCTCGTTAAACTGCTCAGCAGTTGCAGCCGTTCCGCCAGCCATAAGCACAAAACCTACAATGATTATAACTGCGCCCAGAGCAATCAGGGCGTAGTTTTTCATTGTCAGAGCCATCTTGCTGTCGTTATTATCGTTTAGATTTTTAAACCACTTCATATTAGTACATATAGATTTTATTAGACCTCATATTGATAAACTTGTTGACCGAAATGGTCGTAAAGAGCATAGCTATAGCAACACCTGTAGCAACCATAATGGCGGCAATAATTGCAATAAGCTCTATCTGCTCTAACACAGCCACCTCAGGTAGTGTGTGGTCAACACCAAACAGTGTAAGGACAAAGAGAAGTGTTGCTACAATGCCGGCAATAATGCCCTGAAGTGCGCTACGGCCGAGGAATGGCTTTATGATAAACCACTTTGTGGCGCCGACAAGCTTCATAGTATTTATAGCCTCGCGGCGTGAGAATATTGCAAGGCGAATGGTGTTGTTCAGTAGCACAATAGATACAAGGAGCATAGCGCCTCCAAAGAGCAATAGCAGATACTGCATAGTGTCAAGCACCGAGTGCACACTCTCTAACATACTCTCTGGATAGGATATGTAGCTAACCTCTTTAAGTGCAGATACTTGCTCAACAAATGTAGCAAGGGCAACAGAGTCGGCAGCCTCGGCAGAGAGGGTTATGTCAAAACTATCTGGCAGCGGGTTTTTGCCTATAACCTGCTCTATATTTACATCAAAGGCGCGACGAAACTCGCTATCAGCAATCTTCTCCTCCTTAGAGCAGAAGGCAATATCTGCAACAATGCTATTTTGAGCAATCTGGTTGCTTAGGCTATCTCTCTGCTCTACAGAGAGTCCATCCTTAAGCTCTACAAGCATTACTACACCCTCGCGTACACCGCGCGCTGAACGGAAAATAGAGACCATTGCATAGGATATGCTTCCCAGAAGGAAAAGCACTAAGGCAATGCTCATTGTCGCTACTGTATAGGAGCGTAGTGTCCTCTTTTTTGTCTCTCTACTCTTCATCTCTCTTTCTTCTGCTGTTAATTACTGCACCGGCAATAGATAGTAATACAAGTATTGAGCAAATTGCCGTAATGCTCTCTGTTATACCCCAATATGGGGCGCGGAAACTCCACTCTACAGTGTGCTCTCCAGCCGGCAGAGCCATACCTCTAAGGATATAGTCTACACGAATAGCCTCGGCATCTTTGCCATCAATAGTAACAGACCAACCTTTGTCGTAGAATATCTCTGAGAATACGGCAAAAACATCCTCTGTTGCCGAGTATTTATAGACCAGACGGTTTGGAGCGTACTCTGTAAGGGCAATGCTACCCTCAGTAGAGTAGGCTGTCTGCTGAGGAAGATCACTCTCAGCAGCTATGGCTGTAGAGCTAAGGTCTACAAGACCGAGCGACTGAATCTCCTCTGTGGCGCCTCTCACACCGAGCACAGAGTCTACAAACCACGCTGCACCAAGTGCAGTAGGGCGGAGAATAACCTCCCCTTCAGAAGATATTATATACTTTGTGTTGAGCATATCAAGTACACCCTCGTGTGGCAAGTCTACAGGTAGGTAGTAGTCTATAATATCCTGATATCTTGAGAGTTTTGCACCGTGATAACCACCTACAGAGCGGTGGAACATAGATGTTGTTGCATCGTTAAATGGCGATACAGATAGGTTAAAGACGCGGTATCCTAACTCCTTGTCCGCCATAATTGCCTTGTTGGCCTCTGTGGCCGTAATCTTTGTCTTTCGTGGTGCTACAAAGTCGTCGTAGTTGAGGTATCTGAAGGCTACGGGAGCCATATCGGCCACAACAAGCAGTGTCAGGGCAGCAATGGCATAACTACTCTTTAGTTTTCCGTAGACCACTAACGCCACAACTGCTGCCGCAAGCACAACAAAGATTAGTGAGCGCAGAGAGTCACTGCTCATCATCTGCTCGCGCTCTAAGGCTATTGCGTCGGCTAATGTCCAGCCAATCTCGTCGTGAAGACCCTGCTTTACAAGATCCTCCGCCCCTCCGCCAGTAAAGATCTGCTCAAAGCGGCTGCTTATACGCATAGCGGTCTGCTCCTTGCCAAAGTCAAAGAGGAAACTGCCCGCAACAGTAAAGAGTAGCAGTATTGCTGCCGCCAAGCCTCCTGCCCACAGCAGTGCCTTACGCAGCTTTTCTCTATTCTCATCCTTAAGTATCTTCCACAACGCAATTGCTGCAAGTAGAGGTACCGACCACTGTAGTACTATAAGGGCCATAGATACGGTGCGGAACTTGTTGTACATCGGCAGATATTTGTAACACAACTCTGTGAACCACATAAAGTTACTGCCCCAGCTTAGCAGTAGCGCAAACAGACTCGCTGCCGCAATCCACCAACGGTTTCTGTTGCTTGCCACAATCAGTCCGACAATGGCTAAGAAAATAGCTACAGCACCCAAGTATGTCGGGCCTGCGGTATATGGCTGCTTGCCCCAGTAAGTCGTATCAGTAAGATATGGCACTACATACTCTTTAGGTAGACCTATAAAGTTAAAGTAGTCCCACTCTTTGAGTGCGCTGTTCAGCGGAGCATCGCGCTGGTCGCTGTAACCATCAAAACCACTCTCACCACCCATAAAGTCTGGCACAAGCATAGTCCAACTCTCATCAATGCCATAGCTCCACGCCGTAGCATAGCCAAGGTCAAGGCCCTCGCTTGACTTGTTATCTGCAGCAGAAGAGATCTCACTACCGCCACGAATAGTATCTTTTGTGTGCTGCATAGTGTAGAAGAGTGACGAGAAGTTTGCTCCTACAGCAATCATCGCAGCAGCCGCAAGTATGGCTGTGCGCTTGCCAAACTGCGTCAGAACTCTCCCCTTAATGGCAAAAATCAGGTCGTTAATCCACAGTGCAAGTGCTGCAAGTAGGAAGTAGTATGTTATCTGTGGATGGTTTGCTCCAATCTCAAGAGTTGCGAAAAGTGCTGCCAGAGCGCCGCCCAATGTGGCATTGCCTCTCAGTGCCATATATATTGCACCCATCATTGCTGGAGCATAGACTGCTGCCCACATCTTTGTAATGTGTCCCGCGCCGATAATTAGGAAGAAGTATGTTGACAGTCCATAGGCAATACCCGCAACAACACCTATCCACGGGCTTATGCCCATCATCACAACCATCAGCCACATAGATAGCATCGCAAAGAATATAAGTACCAGCGGCTCTCCCATAGCCCCCAGAACCTTGTCTGCTGCGCTCTTTATAAACTGTGCCGGGTAGCGTATATTAATAAGGTATGCCGGCATACCGCCAAACATTGCGCCGGTCCACTGCGGGTCCTCGCCCGTAGCGGCACGATGGGCGCGGATGTCGCTACTCATACCGTCAAATTGCTGAATGTCGTGCATAGCAATCTTACGACCCTCAAACTGAGGCGCAAAGCATACTGCTGAGAGTACGAAAAATATAACTACAGCCGCTAATGTTGGGAATATTCTCTTAAAAAACTCCATTCTTACTCAAATATTAGTTCCAAACCACACAAAAATACAAAAAAACATTCATATTTCTGAACTCTCTGCTAAAATTTGCTTATCTTTGCTAAAATATAAGACTATTTGATACTATTTTATGGTTACACTTGACGACATCCGCCGACCTATAGCCGATAGAATTGGAGAGTTTGAGGATTTTGTCCGCAGCTCATTTGGTGAGAAGGAGGGCACTATGCTGGCCGATATGGTTGAGTATATTCTCAGCACCCGTGGTAAGGGTTTGCGCCCGCTGCTAACAATGCTAAGCGCAGCGGCAAACTCCGCTACAGGAAATTTTGGCAAGCGCACACTGTTGGCGGCAATGCTTATAGAGATGATTCACACAGCCTCGCTTGTGCACGACGATGTTATTGATGAGTCAAATTTGCGTCGTGGCAAGGCGTCGGTAAATGCCCGCTGGCAGTCTCGCAATGCTGTTATTGTTGGCGACTATATCTTAGCACGAAATATGGATATTGGTCTCAGGAGCGGCCAGTACGATCTGCTGACACATATTATTGGCTGTATGGCAATTCTCTGCGAGGGCGAAATTCTGCAGAGTGACCACGCAGGCAAGCTTGATATATCTAAGGAGGACTATTTTGACATTATATACAAAAAGACCGCCTCGCTCTTTGCCTCTTGTGCCTCGGCTGGTGCTATGTCTGTTGGTGCTCCGCGCAGAAGAGTCGAGAGTATGAACCGCTTTGGTCAGATGCTCGGTATGGCGTTCCAGATTGTAGACGATATTTTGGACTATACACCTGATAATAATACGGGCAAGCCTGCTGCAAACGATCTTCAGGAGCGAAAGATAACCCTGCCACTTATAGAGGTGCTTGAAAAGGTTGATCCAGAGCTTAAAACCCAGATTCTCAGTGCTGTAGAGCGTGCTGCTACGGATTCTGCTGCCGTAGAGTTTATCCGCGAGCAGGTTGAGATATATGGCGGAGTTGAGGCAGCACGAGCAACCCTTCAGCGTTTTATACAGCGCGCACTCTCGGAGCTCTCCGATCTTGAGGATACACCATATCGTCAAGCACTTATGGACCTCTGCACCTTTGTGGTAGAGCGTGATAGGTAAAATATGAACAACTTAAAATAATACAACTATGACAAAGAAAAACGGAAATGTATTTGCAATCGGAGTTATGTTCTTGCTCTTCTTTATGATTGCATTTGTGACCAATTTTGCTGGTTCTATGGGCGTTATTGTTAAGAATCAGTTTGGTGCTTCTAACGCTATGGCGCAGCTCGGAACACTTGCAAACTTTATCGCCTATGCGTGTATGGGTATCCCTGGCGGACTTATCCTCAAGCGTAAGGGTTATAAGTTCACCTCTCTGCTTGCTGCAGCTGTAGGTTTTGTGGGCGTGGCTATCCAGTTTGCTTCTGGCTATGTAGAGTCTTTTGCTGTATATGTGCTTGGCGCATTTGTTGCGGGATTCTCTATGTGTCTGCTCAACCTTGTTGTAAACCCAATGCTCAATACACTTGGTGGCGGTGGTAACCGTGGTAACCAGCTCATTCAGCTCGGTGGCTCTTGCAACTCTGTAGGTGGTACTATCGCTCCTATCTTCCTTGGATATATGATTGGTGGTCAGGCTGCTACAGCAAGCGTAGCTGATGCTGCCCCTGCAATGATTACAGCTATGGCAATCTTCGCATTAGCATTTATCATCATCGCTCTTTCAGCAATTCCAGAGCCTCATATGGAGACTGCAGAGCAGAAGGCTGCTCGCAAGGCTGGTAATGTAGAGAAGG
This sequence comes from Alistipes sp., assembly GCA_017391435.1. GTDB lineage: Bacteria > Bacteroidota > Bacteroidia > Bacteroidales > Rikenellaceae > Alistipes. Next base: position 7,475 of record JAFOYS010000189.1, read on the forward strand.
ATCCTCACTCTCCACTCTCATTCCGTCACTTTGTCCTTGGTGCTATTGCAATCTTCTTCTATGTAGGTGTTGAGGTAGGTATTCCAAATACTGCAAACCTCTATATGTCA
>JAFOYS010000190.1 GCA_017391435.1 Alistipes sp.
CAGCCATCAATGAAACAAATAGAGAGGTTAAATATGTAAAGGTTGTCACATTAGGCAACGGAAGTATTTCCATTAACTACGACCACAAATATGATAGTGAGAATGATTTGAATTCAATGCTTCTGCATATGCTGAAAACACTTTGTTTCGCAGCGGAGTACTTGAAAAGTAAATTATCTGAAAAATAAATTCATTTTGTAGGTTACTTTCGCTTAATACTCCTCATAAAGGTCAAAAGAAAAAATTAACCGATATGAGAACTATAAGCAGCAACATTTGGAAAAAGATAAGCGATACAGAATACATCGCAGGGTTGAAGAGTGGTAATAATCATATTACAGAGTCGTTCTTCTACGGTCTTTGTAACTATCTTCTCAATGATATTAAGTACTCATTGATGGAGGGGAATGTTGATTATGATGAGTTGGTCAACGAGTTGTTTATTTACTTGTCAAAAGATAATTGGCACAAGTTGGAGACTTTTGCTGGTATTAATGGTTGCAGCCTTTGCTCTTGGGTAACTCGCATTACTTGGCGTTATTTTTTCAAACAGCGTGAGCGTCTGTTGGGTAAAGTTGTGCTTGATATTACGGATATCCAAGTTGGCAACACATCGGATAATCTTGATACAGAAATTGCAATGGATGTAAACACAACATTTGAAAAGATGCCTAATAAACGATATGTTCAGGTGCTTCAGTGGATGCTGGTTGAGGGGTATGATGCAGACGAGGTTGCAACTAAACTCTACACTACGGCGGCCAATGTATATAACATCAAGCACAGAGCCATAGTGCAGTTTGTTGAGGTCTATAACGCTTGCTGATGATAGGAATTATACTTTGTGTGACTCTATGTAAGCAAAGTATAAACTATAATTAAAATGAAGCAAAAAAATAATAGCAACAAGGCAAAGACCTGTGAACCTATTCTTGATTTTATCTCAGGTAAGACACAAACTTCAGCTGCTAAAAGGTTAACGAAGAGTATCGTCTGTTTACAGAGCCTTTGGCAATTAGCCAAGATGAGCAGAATAGTAAGAGAAGGTAGTAAAGATTGAAAAGAATTTTGTTTAGTGGGTTACTTTTCCCCTATGCGAATCATAAAGAGTAGAAAGTCAAATTTAATATAACAATTAGAAGTTGCGCCCGACACGAATCAGGGTATTGAATTATGAAGAAGATTATTTGCACAGTTTCAGCATTGATGGTATCAGCTGTTGTAGTTATCGGACTATGCTCTTTCACCTCAAGGACTGAGGTAAAGAGTGATGTATGCACAGAAGTGTCGTGCCAGGGAAAGCACTGCAATGGCACGGTAGGTTGCGATTGCCCGGGCTTTTCTCCCAAAACTAATGGTGACGAGTGGGAAAAAGCATATTGCAGACATTGTGGCCACCATCGCAGATCTCATAAGTAAGCTACAAACTAGCTACAAATGCGGCAAAATCTGGTGATAGGTTTTGCCGCAAATTCTACTCAGACAGTATAAAACAAAGCCTCTATGAGAAAAGCATTACTACTATTAATGATACTAATGACTTCGGTATACATAGTCCTCGCACAAAGCGATTATTATATAAAGAAGGCTCAGAGTTATCAGCGGGAGGCTGAATACTATCAGAAGAAAGCTGATGGGTATCGCGATAACGCCGAATACTACCTGAAGAGAGCTGAGAAGTATCAGCTTTCGCTAAGCGATATAATATTCCGCAGGTTGAATTAACTGTGGGATATATGGACTTCTTGCGAGAGATAAGCAAAG
>JAFOYS010000191.1 GCA_017391435.1 Alistipes sp.
AGGCGGGGTGTGCTATGGTAAAATTGATAGTAGCACCGAGTCTCTACTCTTTATTGAGGGTATTGCAGCGTCTGACTTTACAGATAGCGTAGAGCAACAAAGCCGCGAGGTCTTTAGCAAGTTAGAGGCGACTCTTTCGGCGCACAACTTTACAGCCGAGAACATTGTCCGCCAGTGGAACTACATTGGGGATATTGTCGGCAGCAGAGATGGTAAGCAGAACTATCAGGAGTTTAACGACGCCCGCACAGAGTACTACAGTCGTAGTTTGTGGAGCTATGGCTACCCTGCCGCTACAGGTATCGGCAGTGAGGGTAGTGGCATTGTTGTTGGTGCTATAGCCTACAAAAGGGGTGATAATGGCGGTATATACCCTATAGACAACCCACTTCAAGTAGCGGCACACATATACTCTAAGGATGTGCTTATTGACAGCCGCGCGAACGCAGTAAAGAGTACGCCAAAGTTTGAACGCGCAAAGATAATTGAGACAGAGCGCGGTGCTTGTTGTTTTGTGTCGGGCACTGCCGCTATTCGTGGCGAGCAGAGCATAGTAGGCACTACGGCTGCCGAGCAGACAAGGCTTACAATAGAAAACATTGCACACCTTGTATCTAAGGAGAATCTCGTGAAGCACAACTGCAAGCCTTATGAGCTGAAGTACACTCAGCTGCAGGTCTTTATAAAGTGTAAAGATGACTATCTGAGTGTAAAAGAGGTTGTTGAGTCATACTACAACGATGTTGCTACTGTATACACAGTTGCCGATGTGTGTCGTAGCGAGTTACTTGTAGAGATAGAGGGAATTTTAATATCACAATAATATGAAAAGAACATTTCTGATACTTATTGTCGCTCTGCTCTTTCCATTAGTGCAGGCCACAGCATCAGTACGATGTAGCGATGAGGTATTCTTACGCCGAGCGTACCTTACCATAACAGGAGCGTTGCCTACACCAAATCAGTGCACCGCCTTTATTGACGACCAGAGTGCAGACAAGCGCGAGGTGCTTATTGACAAGCTTATACAGAGCGAATTAGGACTTAAGTATATGCAGATGCGCTGGGGAGATATTCTGCGTATAAAGTCGGAGTTTCCGAGCAACCTCTGGCCAAATGGCGTGCAGGCTTACAACCGCTGGATATACGAGCAACTGATGAATAATGTACCATACGACAAGATGGTACAGCGTCTGCTCCTGTCATCGGGTAGTAACTTCCGCTCAGGTGCTGCAAACTTCTACCGCGGATTTCAGAAGCGCACATCAAAGAACATATATGCAAATATAAACCTGCTCTTTCTGGGTAATAGAGAGTGTACAGACAATGGAAATCTCTGCTTCTCGCAGATAAAGTATAAGTCTACAAAGGAGTGGAAAGAGGAGATTGTCTATCTTGACATCCACAAGAAGCAACCATACCAAGATGTGGTTTTAGAGGATGGTACAAAGCTATATCTGCGTGCAGATAGCGACTGGCGTACTACATATGTCGAGTGGCTCACATCGCCAAGCAACCGCCGATTTGCAGAGGTTATGGTCAACCGAATGTGGTACTGGGTATTTGGACGAGGCATTGTCCACGAGCCAGATAATTGGCATCCAGACAATAAGCCGTCAAATCCTGCTATGCTCAAGAATCTTACAGACCGCTTTATTGACTCAAAGTTTGATCTTCGTGCGCTGATGAAGATGATTCTACTCTCAGAGCAGTTTAACTCTCTGCCAGCGCCAGATGGAGGCTATCTACCACAGCGTCTACCAGCGGAGGTTATTGTTGATGCTATTGCTACAGTTACTGGCACTTGGAGCACATATACAAGCCGAGTACCAGAGCCGTTTACAGTCTACCCACCACGAACAAGATCTACCCATCTGGGCGATGCTACCGTATCTTCATCAGAGCTTGAGCTCTTTGGAAAGGTCTCTCGTGATGTGTCGTTAGAGAGTCAGCGAAACAACACAATCACCTCGCGCCAGCTGCTATATCTTATGAACTCGTCAGTTCTTGAGAATAACATAAGACGCAGCCCTGTACTCCAAAGAATATACATTGACAGCCCTGATATAGAGACCATTGCCAACAAGATTACACTGCTTACACTCTCTCGCCGAGCTACCCGTAGCGAGATTGATATCTACAAAAAGCATATGGATAAAAATCAGCTACCACTTATGGAGGTTGCGATAGATATTATGTGGATGCAGATAAACAGCAACGAGTTCCTTTATAACCACTAAACCACACCACTATGAGAAGGATATATCTTACAATAGTACTACTTGTAGCACTCTGCTATGGAGCATATGCACAGAGGGCTAAGTCGGTGATTTTAGTATACTTAGATGGCGGTCCAGCACAGACCGACACCTTTGACCCCAAGCCAGAGATGGGGCGCAACTACCACGGCAACTACAAGGGCGTGTGTCAGACAAATGTAGAGGGTGTTGTCATTGGCGAGAAGTTACCACTACTTGCCACTATGGCAGACAAGTATACCCTTATTCGCAGCCTTACTCACGGCAGTAATGCCCACGAGACTGGTCACTACGCTATGATTACGGGAGATAGCTCTGGTGGAGCGGTTGTCTATCCATCTTTTGGAGCGGTGATATCCTATATGATGAAGGATAGCTACAAAGGTATTCTGCCTTGCTACATCTCTGTCACAAGTGCAAACAGCCGATTTAACGAGGGTGGATTCTTGGGCAACGCCTACAAATCGTTTGACACGGGCGGAAAGCCAGAGTCTAAGGAGTACGAGGTTGAAGGTGTTGTCAACAAGCACATAGATCGCAAGAGAATGGATAGCCGTATGTCTCTGCTCCGCAGTTTTGAGTCTCTTGAGATGGATAAAGATGTTATAGACTCTCTGCGAGATATCAATATGGAGTTTATTTGGGGCGAGAGTCGCGAGATTTTTGACCTTAACAACGAGCCGGACTCAGTTAGGCAGCGATATGGCAAATCTCGACTTGGTCAGTCCTGCCTTGTAGCGAGGAGACTTGTTGAGGCTGGTGTGCCGTTTGTCAATGTTCGTACAACGGGTTGGGATACACACAAGAAGCACTTCCAGAAGATGAACTCAATGCTTCCAGACCTTGACAGAGCCCTCTCTGCACTTATCTCAGACCTTGACAGTCGAGGACTACTTGACAGTACTATTATCCTCTGCGGTGGAGAGTTTGGTCGTTCGCCAAAGGTGCTTTGGGAGGCTCCGTGGAATGGTGGTCGCGCACATTTTGGTGCTGCATTTAGCTATCTTGTTGCTGGTGGAGGATTCCACGGCGGTAAGGTTCTTGGAGCGACAGACAAGACCGGCGAGAAGGTTGCCAAGCGACCTGTAAGCCCGTGCGACTTGATTGGAACGGTATACCTACTGATGGGCATTGACCCTTATGGCACTCTGCCACACGTATCCGAGGGAGAGTTGCCTATACTTCCGTCGCTACTTGATAGCAAGAAGAGCCACGGCCTGTTATACGAGATTATTGACCTAAAAAAGCCTGACAATGAAAAGTAAAAGAATAGCTCTATTTATACTCTGCGCCATATTTTCTACCACTCTTTACGCGCAGAAGTTATCACTCGGATTCCTCTACCCTGCGGGCGGTCAGGTTGGCACCACTGTAGAGATTGAGGCCGGTGGACTTAACATCAACAAGGCTACAAAGGTTCTGTTTAGCCATCCAGGTATCAGCGCCGAGATTGAACCAATAAAGGAGAGCCAATCGGCAAAAAGAAAGCGCCGTAGACTCAACGACCAAAGTAGCCCTCAGCTTGCCGACAGAGTAAAGCTGATAATAAAGATTGCAAAAAATGTTCCGTGCGGTATGTATGACCTTAGACTGCAAGGTCCAAGTGGCGTGTCAAATATGTTGCCTTTTGAGGTGGCATCATACCCGAACTTTGTTGAGAACAAAAAGGCTAATGCAAAAAATCCAAACAGAGTGACAACACTACCTGCTGTTCTATGCGGATATGTCACTCCAGGAGGCGTTGACCACTTCTGCTTTGAGGGTCAAAAGGGGCAAAATATCGTGGCGACAGTTAAGGCGCGACAGTTAGTGCCATATATTGCCGATGCTGTTCCAGGTTGGTTTCAGCCAGTGCTGAAGATTACCGACTCTGAGGGTCGCGAGGTGGCATACTCTGACGACTACCACCACAATGTAGACCCTGTGATTATCACTACCCTACCTAAGAACGACATCTACACTGTAACTATTCACGACGCTATATACCGCGGTCGCGAGGACTTTAACTACCGCATACACATAGGCCAGATACCGTTTGTTACGGGTCGCTATCCAGCCTATGGAACTGTCGGCAAGAGTATAAAACAGGAGATTAAGGGTGTCAACCTCGGCACGACAACTGCCAAGGTAAAGGTTAAAAAGGAGGGCTACAACCAGATTACCTTTACAAACAATATTGGAACATCTGATGCAGTCTCTTTCTACGCTCTGCCAAAGGGCGTAAAGCTTATGTCTGGCAAGGAGGGGGCGACAATTGGCCTTCACACAGCGCTTTCGGACTCTCTTACAGAAAAGTCGCGCATTAAGCGCTATAGAGTCAATGCACAGATGGGCGAGACTATTATCATTGAGCTTATAGGTCGTAGAAACGGCTCAAGGATAGATGCAGTGCTGCGCCTTCGTGACCACTTTGGCAAGGTCGTGGCAAAGGTTGACGATACTGAAGACCCTATGCAGGGACTGATGACCTTCCACGCCGACCCAGTGCTCAAATACACGGCCAAGCGTACTGGAACAATGATTCTTGAGGTTGAGGATCTCTACCAAGGCTATGGCGAGGATTACCACTATCTGCTCTGGCGCCATAGCCAGCTACCAGCCTTCAACGCCTTTGTCTCGCCGGCAAATATAACCATTCCTGCGGGTGGTACAGCCTCTTTCCGCGTAGATATTACCGGAAAAGTAAAGCGACCAGCAAACCTTATTGTAGATGGTCTACCTAAGGGCTTTACAACAAGTAGCCTCAAAGTGCTTGCGAGCAAGAGGTGGAATGTCTCTATAACCTCGCCAAAAGATGCTACAGTTGAGAGATTCCCTATAAAAGTTGAGTTGGAGTACGCCACAAAGGACTCTCGCGCAACTGCAAAGGTTGTTCCTGTAGATAATATGATGCAGGCATTCTACTACACCCACTACATTCAGGCTGCGGAGCTGGCTCTTGATGTGGTTGCGCCGTCACCATACCGCCTAAGCGTAGATTTTGATGTTGAAAATGAGGTGAAGTTCTCGGCAAACAACGAACATATCCCTATTAAGATTATTGTCGACAAGGACCCAGGCTTTAACGAGCCTATAGAGCTGATTATGGGTGTTAAACATAGACTCTTTACCCTTGACCCTGTCACAATACTTCCAGAGGAGCGCGAGAAGATTATCTATCTCAAACTCAACCACGCAGGCTTTGAGCGATTCAGAGGAAAGAAGAACGCTCCATTCTGGCAGATGAATATCGTCGGTACAGTCAAGGGCGAGATTACTAAACAGGGTAAACGCACCTTCCAAAACGCTAAGTACCGCGAGATGACCCCGTACTTTACACTTCGTCTGAAGAACTAACACAAAAAGGGATGACACTATGTCATCCTTTTTATTGGTAACATTAATGCAATTTTTTCGTCTTTTTATTTGCAAATAAGGTTGATTCTTGCTATATTTGCGTACGGAATAATCTATAAGATGAGAGCTATACAAATATCTGCATATTTATTCCCTCTCCGAAAATTCGGGGGGGGGATTTTTGCATCTATAACTCTCTAATCATCAATATTTTACAGACTTTTAAGGCGATAAGAGCAATCTTACCGCCCGCTTTGCTATGCAGATACACAAACAAACTTATTATAAACCAAATTTAAACATTATGAAAAACATTTTCCGAATTTTGATGGCTGTGGCTGTTCTGCTTACAGCATCTTGCGCGAAGGAGGACATTAGTTCTACTATCGGCAGCGGTGAGGCTAATGTAACCTTTACCGTAGATCTTCCAGAGCTCGGTACCCGTGCCAACGAATATGGCGACGGTACTTTAGCTACTAATCTCCGTTACTATGTTTACGATGGTGAGACACTTCTTTCAGAACTCTCTAATGCGAATGGTGTGACTCTTTCTTCTGAGGGCAAAGCAACTGTTAGACTCCCATTAATCAAGGGTATGCAGTATAACATCCTCTTCTGGGCTGATAGCAACAGAGGCCACTATTCAGTAGGCGATAAGGGTATTATTTCTGTTGTTAACACTGCTGAGCATAAGATTGTGGCTAACGACGAGTATCGTGACGCATTCTTTGCAGCTCTTACGAACTTTGACCCAGCAAGTGTTTCTGGTACTAAGGCTGTTACTCTTACCCGTCCATTTGCTCAGCTAAACGCATTTGCAACAGATGTTGCTGATGTTGCATTGAGCGGTGTAACCCTTGATACTAGTACTATCACAACTAAGATTTACACTACTCTTAACCCATTTGCAGATGAGGAGGCTGAGGATGTAGGTGGTCTAACTGAAGCGACTGTTACATTTGTTGCAGGTGCAAATCCAACATCTACTGATGGTCAGCATCTTTCAATGAACTACCTTCTTGCTCCAAAGGGCCGTTGCGTAGCAGATGTTACTTTTACATTCAACAACGCAGAGGGTAAGACTATTGATCCACTGTCATTGACTAACATTCCGCTTCAGCGTAACTACCGTACAAACATTATCGGTAAGCTCCTGACTGCTTCTACTGACTTCAATGTTACTATTGACCCTGCATTCGGTATTCCTGATATTGACGAGTGGGAGCAGGTTGCAGATGGTGTTGTTCTGATGAACAATACTTACCTTATCACATCACTTAAGGGTCTTAAGTGGTTTGCAATGGAGACTGACGGTGTAACTCGTGCAGGTGGTAACACATTTAAGGGTAAGACCGTACAGCTTGGCACAGATATCGACCTTAATAACGAGCCTTGGACTCCTATTGCTTCAAATGGCAAATTTGAGGGTAAATTTGATGGTGGCAACCACACTATTAGCAACCTTAAGGTTAAGGTAGAAGATAGAGCTCCTGCTGGTCTGTTCGCAAGAGCAAGCTATGTAAGCAACCTCAAGCTTGAGAATGTTTCGGTAGAGGGTCACTACAAGACAGGTGCTGTTGTTGGTGATGGTCTTTGCTCTCGCATTAACAACTGCCACGTAAAGAACGCATATATCAAGATTACTCCGCTCAACGAGGACGATGGCAACCACGCTGGTGGTATTGTTGGTTACCTCTCTGCAGAGTCAGAGGCTTATGTAACTAACTGCTCAGTAACTAACGCAAATATTATCGCTTATCGTGACTGCGGTGGTATCGCCGGTACTACTACTGGTGCAACTTGCTCTCCGGTAGTTAAGAACAACAGCCTCAAAGATGTATATATTGTTGCAAATCAGCTTGACACATACAAAGAAACAAAGAATGCTAACGCTGGCGAGGTTGTAGGTCGTAACTCTAAAAATATTGACCTTACTGACAACACTTGCGACAATGTACACGCTGATGTTCTTAAGAAGAACACAGAAGGTCACATTGAGATTAGCAATATTGCAGGTGTTAGCTACTTCGCAGGACTTGTTGATGCAGGCAATACATTTGCTGGAGAAACTATCAAGTTGGAAAATGATATTGACGTTTCTGCTAAAAACTGGAATCCTATCGGCGACAATCGTACAGATGATGCTGCATTCAGCGGTATTTTTGACGGTCAAGGACACACAATTAATGGTGCACACATCACTGGCGACCATTGCTTCAATGGTGCTGTTTGGGGTCTCAAAGAGGGTTGGGGATTATTCTCTGTACTTGACGGTGCAACCGTTAAGAACCTCAAGGTAGATGGTGCAATCTTTGGTTCATACAGTGTTATTTCTGGTGTAATTGCAGGTTATGCTAATAACACAACATTTGAGAATATTGATATCACCAACTCTAAGGTTGCTGGATACAACTGGTACACTGGTGGTGTAGTTGGCTGGGCTCAGGGCGAGTGTACATTTAAGGGCATTAACTTGGATAATACTGTTGCAGTCGGTACATTGTGGGATTCACACGGACAGAACGCTGGTGGTATCGCTGGCGGTGTTAGCGAATCATCTAAGATTACTATCGAGGATTGTAACATTGCCTGTGTATTAGATGTTATCAATGACGTAACATCTAACTACAAGTGGTATATTTACCG
>JAFOYS010000192.1 GCA_017391435.1 Alistipes sp.
ATGCGTTGCATCAAAGCTAATATCCCTATAGTTATAGTTGTTAAAGTGCAGTGTATCAATACTTCCCACCACCTCTGCCGACAGTTCACTACCAAACCCAGCACTACCCTTTACGCTAAATGAAGCACTAAGAGGCGAAGATGTAGCAACAAGTGGTGAGATGTTGAGTCTATCGACAACCATCTCAGCCGTAACACGACGACCAGACTCCTCTGTATGCATATTACACTGAGCCGTAAGCACTCCACCGCTCTTAAGATTTGCCACGGCCGAGGCCTCAAAAGATGAGATAAGCCCCTTAAACTTACCCTTAATCTCTAAACGATCTGTACGCTCAATATATGGACGCGCCTTCTCTGGCACCTTCAGGTGGGCGATATTACCGAGCAGGCGCACAAACTCCGTCGTTGTGACATCTACACGCTTCACATCTACATCGAAGCGTGTGCGAGCAACATCTACAAGACCTCTAATATGAGCGCTGGCCTTAATTGTACCGCCATCCTCAAGGGTTAGGTTGTCTACCCTACCCTTAAAGTTTGCCACCGTGCCGTGCATAGATGCGTTGACGCCCTTGATAGTCGTATCCCAACCAAGCAGAGTAGGGGCAAAGTAGCCCACAGTACTACTTGTTACATAACTATCCTTAATCTCTATATCCATCTTCACATTGCGGATATAGTCCTTATAGCTATTCCAATTATTACCCTTAAGGGTCATTACAGGTACATTAATCTGTGACTGCTCGGCAAGAAGTGACGCATCCTTTAGCGAAACCTCACCCTTATCAACAAAGAACACACCGCTTAAGTTGTCCAGCACAAAGCCACTCTTCTCCCTGAATCTCAAGCTTGTAACATCACCTCCTACAGCAGTTCCATCGACATAGAAGTTATTCAAATGGCCATAGATACTACCAAGTTCCATATCGGTATAGTCGACGCCGTAGCTAACACCCTTCTTCTCAAGTCTGTTGAGCCTAAACTCCACACTGTCAGCATCAAGCGAACGGACAAGCATACGGAAGTGCTTCTTGTTTTTCTTATTCGGATTGACCAATTTGTCGGTAATCTCCTTTACATTCATCTCTCCGCGCACAGTCTCACGCAGGCAGAAGAGCGCACCCTCTACACGACCCGTATTGATAACAAACTGCTCAGATATACCCGCCAAAGGGCCGAGCTGTGCTGTTACTGAAGATGCATAGAGCAGAGTATCACCATCTAAGTCCTCAACATAGAAACCTCTAACCTTGATATGGTTGAGCATTCCTACGGTGATATGGTCAATCTTTACTGTAGTACCCAACTTCTCCGACGCAAAGTCCGCAGCCAACCTTACAGCACGGTTCTGCATACTCGGCATAGAGAGTAGCAGAGTGCCGAAAATAGGCAGTAGTATCAACAATAAAATGGCTGTTGATACTATCATTGTAAATATTTTTGTAACTTTGCGCACGGAATATCCTTAAGTTATATCTTATAACTTACAAAGATAGTACTA
>JAFOYS010000193.1 GCA_017391435.1 Alistipes sp.
CGCGGGTCATATCAATGCCGTTTACCTGAGTCGTATTTACCTGACGCTGACCACTATGCGTTGTCGGATGGAGTCGTACTGCAGCTATGCGCTCAGGAATCTCCCCCTCAAGGCTCAGTCGCTTGCAGTAGTCCAAAAATCGCTCGTCACCCAATCGCACATCGTCCACATCTCCAATGCAGATAACGCCCTTGCTCTCATCTACGCCGTCTATTGTAAACTCAAGAGTCACGGGCTGCATAAGTCCATCCTCTCGCCCCTTTTCTGTTGTCGCTCCGGCAAGGAAACTCACAAGTCCGTCACCTGTAGCGTCAACAGTAACCTTGCCAAGCAGAGCAAACTGTCCCTCACCCGATGTGGCAACAATACCCTTTAGAGTATCCCCCTCCTTGATTACATCAGTCACTGTTGTCTGTAGGTAGACATCAATATTGGGGTGGTTTACAAACTGCATTAGGCGGATCTTTGCCATCTCAAAGTCGTGTGCTCGGCCAGTTACTCCAATCATATCGTTCTCTGGCACACCGAGTAACTCTACAAGCTCGTCACGCATCGTACCTGGTCCAACCATACCAAGTATTGGGCCAACATAACCCGTTGTAAGGTTGCCGCCAACAACGCCATAGCGCTCTACAAGGGCGACCTTTGCACCCTCGCGAGCTGCGGCTACTGCGGCGCAAATTCCCGCAGGACCAGAGCCTGCGACAACAACATCATAGGCGCCTTGCACCTTGAGCTGTTTAGTGTAGTTAATTGCGTTTTGCATCAATAAATCTGTATATAACATATAGTACAGCAATGCCCACCATAACGGCAATGCTGCCAATCATAATTCGCTCTACCTCAGCACTGTAGCTCTCTGTGACAAGCTGCTGAACAAGTAGTGCAGCAATAGCGAGCAGTGTGACAACAAAGCAGGTTACTGCCATATGTGAGTAGCGCTTTGTAGCACGCTTCATCTCTGCACTTGGCTCGGTGTCAGACTCTGGGTCAAGTATTGCTTGTACGCGCTCATAACCTGGGTCAACAGTGCCCTTGTGCTTTGCCCAAAGCTCCATAATGGCGAGCAGAATAACAGGTACAAGGGTGCCGATAACAGACTCAAGCACATTTGGATTTATCCACTCAAAGCTTGCACGCACAGCGTCGCTAAACTTAAAGGCAAGGCCAAAGATTCCGCAGGCATAGGTGATTATCATTGCTGTGAGCAGATGCTTCTGTGTCAGTCGCTTAGAGAATACGCCCCAGACTGACGGTATGTATAGCGGGCCGATAATCATTGTAAGAACGGTAACTACGACCTTCTCTGCGCCACCTGCATATGGAATTAGTAGCGCAAGGGCTATAATTGCCGCACCAAAGGTTAAGGTAAATATGCGACCTATGCGAATAAGCCTCTTCTCTGATACCTCTGGGTGCTTCTGTCCGTAGATGTCGTATGTAAAGACATTGGCAAAGACATTGAGCGTGCCTGAGACTGTAGATAGTGTTGCCGAGACCATTGCTGCAAGCATAACACCGAGCATACCCTTCATAAGTACGTGGTCTGACATAAGGATATATGCCTGCTCTGGCTCTGCAGTAGGCTCAATCTGGCGGAAGACCATTGCAGGGAAGTACCAGATAATTGGTGTAAGTAGATAGAGTACTCCGACAAGGTATGTACTCTTGCGGGCATCACTCACTGTAGGTACGCTGATATATCGCTGCACAAATGGCCAGTCTCCACCAATAGTAAAGCTGTTGACAATAAACCACAGTATCAACCAGAACCACGGATACTGAGCGCTTACAGGCGTAAAGTAACCGTCAGGAGCACCAGCAATAAAGTTGTCTAATCCGCCTATGGCGTTGATAGATAGCGGAATCATAAAGATAACCACAGTAATAAGCACACCAAACTGTATAACATCTGTCATCAACACTGCAAGGAATCCTCCTAAAACTGTGTATAGCAGGGTGATAATGCCAAGAATGATTATAGCCCAGCTGATTGAAAGATGACCATTAGCGCCGGCCAAAAAGTGACCCTCCGGAAGTGTCATCAGCGTAGACATAACTACGGCAATGGCGTAAAGTGCAACGGCAGTGTGGAAGCCACGACCAATAATTCCCAGTAGGGTGTAGAAGTTAAGCGAGCGTTTGCCAAAGCGGATAGTCAGATACTCACCCGGAGACTTGATCTTCATCTCGCGCCACTTGCCCGTAAGGTATCTGCCGACAAAGAAGCTCGCAAAACCAAGTATATTTCCAATCAGCACAGCGACAAAACCAGAACGGAATGCCACGCCGCCCCAGATGACAAAGGTACTTGCCGAGAAGAGTGTCATATAGGTGGACATACCAGATAGCCACCACGACGAGTTTCTGCCGGCGATAAACATATCGGCAGAGGACTTAATGCTTCGTGACACAAGCACGCTCACTGCTATAAGCCCCAAAAAGTAGAGTACAATTACAATGTAGTCAATTCCAACCATATTTACATTATTTTACCACCTAAAACAATATGC
>JAFOYS010000194.1 GCA_017391435.1 Alistipes sp.
GGATTCTGTGCAAGGGTAAATGTCTCCACCTTAATTCCGCGATATGTTCCATCCTGCTCGCCCTCAAAGCCGTCAATATCGTTACCTGAGAAATCTACAGAGGTGAGCGACGAATTACTCTTGGCAGAGAAGATGTTTGGCACCTTCTTCAGACGGTTGTACTTTACTGAGAATGCCTCCGAATCGGCATAGCCACAGAAGTAGCCATCACTATCTACAGGTAGGCTCTCAAGCAGATTGTGGTCTAGATAGAGCTGCACCGGTGAGACAGACTTTCCGAGCGGGTGAATCTTTGAGATTCTGTTATATGCAAGGTCAAGCAGTGAGACCTTAGTCATATTTCTGAACGACTCTGGGAGCTCCTCCAAAGAGTTCTGACGAGCATAGAGAATCTGAATCTTCTCCTTTGAGGCTCCAGTAGCCAGGGCATCCATACCTGCGTATATCTGCTCTGCACTCCACTGACGGTTGTTTGAGATGTTGATAGAGATAAGCTCTGGCATTCGGGCAATCTGCAGTGGGAAATTCTTGAGCTTTGAACAGTTATAGAGCTCAAAATCTGTACAAGAGACAAGATCTCCAACCTCATCAGGTAGAGACTCTAACTCACCGTTGGCAATAAAGAAGTACTGCAACTTTGTAAGTTTACCAATCTCTGCTGGAATAGACTTTAGTCCATTGCAAAGTTTACCGTGGTTGGTATCCATCTTGCGGATTCTCTGCGCTCCACTCTTGCGGTCTATAATCTCACCCTCCGACATTGTGTCATAGAGCGAAGTTGCAGCAATATGGATATTATTCTCCGCAAGGGCGCGGGCACAAGGCTCAGCAAACTGTGTTGCAGGGTGGATAGTCTTCAGATACTTACTGTGGCTCTGTAGTCTGCTACGGTTGCGCTCTGTTAGACTCTTGCTGCTATCAAGTGTTGGGTCATATGTAAGCAGATTGGTGTCGTTATGCGTACCAAGATAGAGCTCTACCATCTCGGTCAGCTGACCAATAGCTGGCGAGAGGTGGCCACGGAAGGCAAAACCGCTAATATCAATCTTTGCCACACGACCATTTGAGTGCAGCTCTACACCTGGCTGATCTCCCCAAAGGTCGGGATCCTTATTAAACTCCCAGTTGGCTCCACGAGGGAAGTTCTCGCCCACATAGTTCCAATTCTCACCATCAAGGCTCTTCCAAATCTCATACAGAGCATAGTAGTCCTTAATATACTCATCGCTCTGGTAGAGGGTAACAGAGACATCGGCCTCAGTAGTCTGATTGTCTGCAATAGTGAACTCTGAGAGCTTTGGAGTGTTATTGCTCTCAAGAAGATTCTTGCTACTGTCGTAGGTCTCATATGCCACCACGCGATACTTTGCCGCAGGAAGGTTTACTATAGAGTCGCAGATAACAGTAGATGTGCGATAGCCCTCATTACTGCTCATTCTATCCTCCTCATCAAAGTGCATAGAGAAGTGAGATGGCAGCTGCTCAATCCTTACTGGGTTGGTCACACTACCCGACTGCAGCACCTGACCGACTGTAAGGGTAACATACTTAATCTCGTCAAAGGTATACTCTCTTGCGGCTGAGCGTGTAGGGGCATTTGAGAAGTCCTCCTTGCTCTTTTTGAGCGTAAAGTGTACGCCGCCTCTCTGAGCGACCTTTACAGTAATATCGTGAACAACAAGTCCACCGCTTGTGACTCTAAAAACGCTCTCTGTCTCAGGAGTGCCTGAGTATATCAACTCGTCGGCAGTATCATAGAGCGAGAATGCCACAAGGCGATACTCTCCCGTAAGTAGCTGCAACTTATCTGAGCGCAGACCCATCTCGGCATTTCCAGCAACCGAGCTTAGAGTAAGCGTCTGGGCAAGGGTTGTCTCACCATAGCCCAGAGTAACCTTTACCTTACAAGCCTCGCCAAGATAGTCCAGCGTAGGTTTTACTGCGCGAGTACCATATGAGGCGTGCTTGTAGAGTTTAAACTGTGCAAATCCATAGTCGTCATTGCGGTAGTCGGGCTCTGTACTCTTTGTACAGCCCAGAGCAATGAGCACTGTGGATAGTATTAAAATCAATCTATTCATTACTGAGCAATGTTGAGTGTACAAATAAGTACTATCTGGCCCTGACCAAAGACAAGTGCTCCTGTCTTACCATTACCGGCCTGAGCATTCATCAAAACCATCTGTGTCTCCTGACTATACTCGTAGCTCAGCCAGCTCTTGTCTGCGCTATCTACATAATCCCACTCCTGTGGTAGACCTACAAGCATCGAGAGGTTTGGTGTGGCAGTGGTATAAGTAAGGTGGTAAACCTTCTCTCCATAAGAGGCATACTTTGTATACAGCTCGCCAGAGGTAAGCTCTACAAGGGTTGAGTTCTGCTGAGCAGCATACTCTGGATAGTAGAATGCTACGCCAGTACTCTGAGACGCTGCAGCCTCATTATAGCGGCAGAAGATAATTGCAAAAACTCCATCAGCATCTGCAAAGGTCACAACACCCTCATAGTCACCTGTAAGGGCATTCTTAGATGGCTCTGCAGTAGGCATAGTGGCATCCATAATGATTCTCACCTTCTCCGAATTTGTACCAAAGATTGAGGTTGTAATCCAAGCGTTGCTATCATTAAGCTCAATCATAGCACCTGTAGCATCAAAAGAGTAGCACTTAATCTCAGTGTATGGACGCACAACATTTACATACCAATCCTCATATGCCCACTGTGAGGTGTAGAGCACATCATAGCCTACCTTTGCAGTTGCAAAACTACCGAAAATCCAGTGATTGCTATCAAGAGTATCAATGCTACTACCTGCAGCCTCCATAGTCTGCTCGCCGACAATCTCTATTGAGCCTGGATCGCCCGCCTGCTCAACAACCGTTGCAACATATGGCTTGTATGTCTCTGTAATCTCGCCATTGACAGCAATAAGGTCAATATTGTCTGTTACAAGGCTCTGTGGTACAACAATCACTGTAGCCTTTCGTGCTACGCCATCGTTTGCAGCTGTAGTAATTGTAAGGCTACGGCTCTGAATAACACTATCATCAGTGCTATCCCAAGCAGAGAGCTGAGCTGTCACCCAAGCTGGTGCAAGGAGAGGTTGAACAAGGCCTGCAGTCTCTGTAAACTCTACAACTAACGCAGCAGCGCCATCCACAGCCGTCACAGTAGCATATACACCACCTTCAACATACTCGCCAATCATAGTGTTGTAGACCATACCCTGATAGTTAAATTGCGAAGTTGGGGTCATACCATCAACCATAAAGATATCTGTCGCCGCTGGAATAGATACCTTGAGTGTGTTGATAGTCTTATCTACTGCCGAAGCATCTACAAAGCTGAGCACTGCGCTCTGCGCTGTAGTTGGATACTTTGCCGCATTGCCCTTAATCCAGAGCTCTGTAACGCCTGCGCTTCCGCCCTCAATAGGTGTTATCCACTCTGGTGTGCCGTCAACAATCCAGTTAAAGTTGCTCTCAACCTTTACGCGTGTAGAGTAGAGCGCCATCTCCTCGGGCCAGATCATCGCTAAGCCCTCTGGTGCAACCTCGCTATCTGAATAGGCGTAAGTCAGCTCGCCCTCAGTAGCGTAACCAAAGGCGTTGTTATCTACCACTACAGGATAGAGCTTAAGCTCACGAGCCTTGCGAGCAAGAGTAAGGGTTGCAATTGTCTGAGTTTTAGACTGCATCTTCATTGTAACCTCGCAGATATGGTCCTGATCGAAATCCTCAATATCTGCCACAGCGATAACCACTGTATGCTTGCCTGCATCGCCTCTAAGAGTATAGACTGCATTATCACCGCTCTTGATATGGAAATAAGCCGCTGTAGACTCTGGTACGCTAACCTCCCAAGCCATATTTGGCTCAATAGTAAGCGTATACTCGCTTGCAGGGGCTACAGTAGCTGTGACTGCTGTAGGAAAGAGTGGCTCAAGGGGCGTGTTCTGCTCGCCACCCTCGGTTGTATCACCGCCACACGCCGTAAAAAGAATGGACGCTGCAAGCAACAGGCTTGCTAAACTAAAAAACTTCTTCATATATCTCTATTTTTATCTATTATTACTAAGTTGCATCTAAAATCCCTCGCGCTTCAGACGCTCGGCCTCCTCATCTGAAATCCACTCAAGGACATTGTAGAAGTGGCCTACAGTACCAACCATCTGGCCCAAATTCTCTACATAAACCTCAAGCCAGAGGACAACAAATCGCTGACAAGAGTTGTAGTATGATGTATAGAGCGGACTGTCGTCACAAAGGATATGGTTGTCACCAAGAATCTGACCAAAGACCGATGCCTCATCGCTCAACACTTGGTCACTATCCATTGTTACGCGTGGCTCAGCAGCATTGCTACCATCAAAGGCCATTGTAATATCATAGCCGTTATAGATGGCATCACGAATGATTATCATATCAGGCTCTGTTGGGTGTGCCTCTGTGTAGACAACCTTCTGGTAAGAGGTATTCTCGCCCGGATAGTCACGCAGCAGCAGAGATGAGAGTACGGCATAGCCCGTAAAGTTATTACGGTCATATGGGCAGCTCTTGTACATTACCACCTTTGTTCTATCCGAATCCTTATACAGATCCCACTTCAGCGCACTGTTCATCACAAGTCGCAGAGAGAAACCAAGTGAGTCTGTAGCCTCAATGTTGTCATAAATACCCTCAACCTCAACATTTGCACAACTCTGACCAGCAGGAATTGTAACTGTGTTTGAGACTATTCTATAGTGCTTACCCTCAATGGCATTGCTACCAGCATCTATAACTTCAACTCCAAAAGTGCGGTCATAATTACGGGTAACCGTAGAGGCAATAGGCACTGTAAAGCGGTTATTATCCTTCTCAACCATATTTGTTGAGATGCTGTCGGCAAACATCACATACTCAGCATCGCGGTATGTTATATACTGCTCCTTACAACTGAGCATTGCCAACAGTACTATTATATATATAGGTAACTTTCTCATAGCATTTAGTTACTTTCGTTTGGTTGAACAAGTGAACCTGGAGCCTCAATCTCGTGGATAGGTATTGGCCATACAAAGAGTGGATTGTCTGCCTTTACACTCAGGCTACTACCCTCGTCAAGAGAGTTTGACTGAGGCGTTCTTGTAAAGCCCTCGCCACCGCGATAGAGTTCGCCCCAACGCTTAAAGTCGTGCAGACGGAAACCCTCCATATAGAGCTCCCTTACTCGCTCGGCGGCAAGGAGCTCAATGTAGTTGTCTGCCGTAAGGTTTATGCCTCCACCAGAGGCAATACGAGTAGCGCGTAGAGCGTTGATATCCTTTGTTGCAGCTGCGAAGTTAGGAGTACTCTGACGACAGAGAGCCTCAGCACGGATAAGATACTGCTCTGCAAGACGGAATGGCTTTGGCATTACTGTGTGGTAAATCAGCGCATTGTTTATAAAGTCCTGATTACCAAAATACTTTACAAGCAGTGGCCACTGTAGTCCGTGGCTATAACCTGTTGGCAGTGTGTAGAAATAACTGCTATAGCGCATATCTCCATCACTATACAAATCGAGCACCCACTTTGCAGGAACATAGTCCGGATAGTAGTATGTATAGTCTACATTGAAGCCCAAGAATGACTGACCAAGTGCACCACCATACGATGTGGTTGTAAAACCTATGCGCCAGATTATCTCTGTAGCCACATCGTAGTTCCACATATAGTCAAAATATGTCATATTGTTTGTATAGTAGCTTAGAGCCGAGCTTAGAGCAAAGTTGCCACTCTCAATAAGTTCTGTAGAGTAGTCTATTGCACTCTGCCAATCCTCCATATAGAGGGCTACGCGGGCGTGCAGTGCAAGTGCCATTGCGCGAGTTACAAAGGCGCTACTGTAAGCATCATTCTTCTCATCAAGAAGCTCCTCTGCCCTCTCCAAGTCGCTAATAACCTGCTGATAAGAGTCGTAGAGCGATGCGCGAGGCAGTGGCTTTTTATCAAGTGTCGTTGTACGAAGCACAACACCCAGCTCACTCTGTGCGCTCTCTGGCTTATATGCCTTGCAGTAACACTTCAGAAGCTCCGAGTAGGCAAGGGCGCGAATAGCATAGACCTCACCGGTATAGGTATCAAGGTCCTTAAGCTCAGTCTCTGAGGTTGTTGCTGCCACTACTCGGTCAATATAGTCAAGGTAGAAGTTGCAATTTGCTATAATCTTATAGAGAGAGGCATAGACGCTCTCAATCTCAGAAGTTGTAGAGCGGATGGTCCACAACCAGAAGTTGCCATAGGTGTTTGTATAACCATCTACGGCATAGACAAGGTCTGTCTGAAGGTCAGGCAGTATAGTTAGGTAGCCGCTATAGAGCGCACTGCTCTTAAGCAGCGAGTAGATACCGGTCACAGTCTGCTCGGCATCATCAAAAGTCTGCATAGCCTGCTGCTGCGGTATTGCTGAACCTGGAACCTTATCAAGACACGATACGGCACAGAGTGCTGTTAGTGCAACAAATAATATCTTTATACTTTTCAACATATCCACGCTTTTAGAAGGTTATATCAATACCGAATGTAAACTGGCGCGACATAGGATACTGCGCTGCATAGAGGTTTGTAGTGCCCTCTGGATCCAGACCCGAGAAGCGGGTGAAGGTAAAGAGGTTCTGTGCCTGTGCATAGACCCTTACACCCTGGAACACCTTAGTGCGAGCAATAGTCTTCTGAGGCAGAGAGTAGCTGAGCATCAGGTTCTTAAGTCTAAGGAACGATGCATCCTCAAGCAGTCGGCTATCAAACTCTGTATAGACTCCGTGGCGAGGAATATCTGTAATATCGCCAGGCTTCTGCCAACGCTCCAAGAGTCGAGATGACTGGTTGTAAGATGCAAAGCGACCATTTGACTCGTCAAAATAGCGGTCATTGTTTATCATCCAACGGTCAGCAACCCAGCTAAACTGTGCTGTAAGCTGAAGGCCCTTCCACTGCAGTGCCGTGCCGAAACCACCCTGCCAAGGGGCAATATAGCTCTTGCCAACAAGCACCTTATCCTCATCACGAAGAACAGTTGTCAGCTCGCCATCCTTTGTATACCACAGTGCATCTCCATTTGCAGGATTCACACCCGCATAGCGGTTGATATAGAACTCACCGAGCGGATGGCCTACAACAAGCTTTGTATTTGTACCAGAACGCTCATACTCCTGAACACCGTTGTATAGCTCTGTAATCTTATTGTTGTTGTACGAGACATTGGCATTTACTGTCCACAGAAAATCCTTTGCCGAGATAAGGGTTCCAACGACATTAAGCTCAACACCCTTGTTTACCATTGCGCCAACATTGTCCCAATAGTATCCAAAACCAGATGTTGAATATGGCTCAGGTACCTGCATAAGCATATCAGAGGTGTGCTTATAGTAGAGCTCAAGGTCTACATTGAGTCGGTGCCAGAAACCAAAGTGCAGACCGAGGTTTGTTGTCCACGGTTTCTCCCAACCAAGGCGCTCATTTCCAGGCTGCATAAGGCCTACGCCCGCATTTCCGACATAGTCCACACCGCCACCTACAAGAGCAAGGTGCTCATAGTTAGGAATTGACGAGTTACCCGATGTACCTGTAGAGAGAGATATCTGTGCATTTGTAAGCCAACTCTTAGCGCGCTCTACAAATGCCTCGTTACGCATATTCCACATAAAGCCCACACTCCAGAAGCCCGCCCAGCGGCGAGATACACCAAAGCGAGAGCTTCCGTCAGTACGCACAGAGAAGTCTGCAAAATAACGGTCGTCGTAGTTATACTCACCACGACCAAAGAACGAAACAAAACCATAGTCCGAATCGGTGGTATCACCCCAAGATGTTACACGGGTCGCCGAAGAGAGATTTGTCAGTCTGTCATTATTCTGACCTGCAGCAACGATATTAAACGCCTCGTAGTGGCTATCAACGCCCTCATGACCAACAAGGAAGTTGAAGTTATGTACTCGGTTAATATCAAAGCGGTAATTAAC
>JAFOYS010000195.1 GCA_017391435.1 Alistipes sp.
CGCAGTATGGCCCCCCTGTTCGTACTCTACGCCCCACTGCTCAAGGCGTGAACGGTAGAGAGCGGGGATAGTCCCTGCGTCGGTCAAAAATACATCGTATCCCATCTTCTTGGCAAGAATTGCGCTGCCATATCCGCTAATACCTCCTCCGAGCACTACTATACGCTTTGCCATAACTATCGTATTTTAAGGGTTATAAGACTGATTGCTGCCAGAAGTAGGGAGATGATGATAAATCGCATTGTAATCTTACTCTCAGGGATACCCTGCTTCTGGTAGTGGTGGTGGATAGGTGCCATAAGAAATACTCTGCGCCCCTGACCATACTTGCGCTTTGTATAGGCAAAGTATCGGCGCTGGATAATCACAGAGAGCGCCTCCACAACAAATATAGCACACATTATCGGCAGTAACAACTCCTTGCGGATGCAGAGTGCAAAGACGGCAATAATGCCACCAATGGCCAGCGAGCCGGTATCTCCCATAAATATCTGCGCAGGGAAGGAGTTGTACCACAGAAAGCCGAGCAGCGCACCAATCATTGCAAGGGCAAAGACAAGCAACTCTCCACTGTCTGGTATAAACATAATGTTGAGGTAGTCGGCATAGACTATATGTCCCGAGAGATATGCCAACACTCCAAGCACCACAACTATAGGTATTGATACTCCTGTCAGCAGTCCATCAATTCCATCTGTAAGATTTGCAGCGTTAGATACGGCCGTAACAATGAGTATCGCCATAAGTACATAGACAATCCACGCAAGGGTCTGGTTGCCAAAGGTGAGGTAGCTGTAGTCAAACTCATTCTCCTTAAAGAATGGAATAGTGGTCTTTGTAGTCTTTACATCCTCAAACTGCTCAATAGTAACTCTATGTGCATCAGCAGATAGCTCTTGGCTACTCTCGCGAACAACAACATCCTCAGAAAAACACATAACAGTACCCACGATAATACCCAGACCAATCTGACCGACAATCTTGAACTTACCCTTCAGACCCTCCTTGTTGTGGCGAAAGACCTTGATGTAGTCATCCAAAAAGCCGATAGCTCCGCACCAAATTGTAGAGACAATCATCAGCAGTATGTAGATATTGTCCAGTCGCGCAAACAGTACAATAGGGATAAGTATTGCCATAAGGATTAGTATACCGCCCATTGTCGGAGTACCCTTCTTCTGAAGCTGACCCTCAAGACCCAGGTCGCGAATCTCCTCGCCAATCTGCATTCTCTGCAACTTGCGGATAATAGTCTTGCCAAAGAATATCACAATCAGCATTGCGATAATAAATGACGCCACACCTCGGAATGTAATATACTGAAACATTCCTGAACCAGGCAGGTCGTAAACTTTGTCGATATATTTAAAAAGGTTGTATAGCATAGAGTCTCTGTAGATTATCTGTTAAATGTTGAAAACCAATATATTGTGCGTTCTTTGTCGTTGAATGGAAGTCTCTCGTTACCAATTATTTGGTAGCTTTCGTGGCCCTTACCTGCAACCACGATAATATCCCCGCCGTTGCTGAGCATTATGGCGGTCTTTATTGCGCTGTCGCGGTCAGAGATTTTCAGGTAGTTGTCACCAGCACTGACACCCTCCTCCATCTGGCGCAGAATCGACTCAGGATCCTCGCTGCGTGGGTTGTCAGAGGTAAAGATTGCTCGGTCGGCATACTTTACAGCTATTGCTGCCATCTCTGGACGCTTTGTAGTGTCTCGCTCGCCACCACAGCCGCAGATGACAGTTACAGACTGTCCCTTTGTGCGAATCTCACATACGGTCTTGAGCAGATTCTCAAGCGCGTCGGGCGTGTGGGCGTAGTCTATAATGGCTATTGTGCCATCTTTTGCGCGGACAATATCAAATCTACCATCTACAGGACGGAGCATACTTAAGTGTACAAGCACCTCGGACTTGTCAAAACCGAGGTTGAGCGCAGCAGCATAAACTGTGAGCAGGTTGTAGGCGTTAAAGCGTCCCAAGAAGCTCACCCACACATCTGTCTCGTCGATTCTCAGCAGCATACCCTCAGCGCTACTCTCCATAATCTTACAACGGTAGTCGGCAAAACTGCGTAGAGAGAGTGTAGCACTCTTGGCAGCGGTGTTCTGAAGCATTACAAGTCCGTTACGGTCGTCGCTATTGACAATCGCAAAACTATCTTTTGACAACTCGTCAAAGAATATCTTCTTGGCGCGGATATACTCGGCAAAGGTCTTGTGATAGTCTAAATGGTCGTGAGTAAGGTTTGTAAAGAGCGCCCCGGCAAAGTGTATACCGAAAATACGACGCTGGACAATAGCGTGCGAGGAGCACTCCATAAAGCAGTACTCACACCCCTTGTCAACCATCTGTGCAAGCATAGCGTTGAGGCGTATAGCGTCTGGAGTGGTATGTGTTGAGTCAATCTTCTCGTCACCAATCTTGTATACCACCGTAGAGATAAGTCCCGCCTGATGACCCATACTGCGAACAAGGTCATAGAGTAGTGTGGCGATTGTGGTCTTGCCATTTGTGCCTGTCACGCCCACGACCTTCAGCTTGCGACTTGGGTTGCCATAGAAATTCGCGCTGATTAACGCTGTAGCCTTGTCGCTATCCTCTGTGGTTATGTATGTACATCTCTCTGTATCTAAAGTCTGGGGAAGACGCTTGCATACAACCATTGTAGCACCCTTCTCAACTGCGCTGCTGATGTAGTTATGTCCGTCTACAGCACTGCCCTCAATGGCAAAGAAGCAGCTGCGGCTACCTACACTTCGCGAGTCAAGAGTAAGATGCTCTACACAGCGATCTGTAGCACCGTGTACTGCCGTATACTCTACCCCTTTTAGTAGTTCGTTTATTGTCATAGTTTACAATTTATTCTAATCGTATCTTAATTCTATCGCCCTGATGCAATGCAGTGCCAGCCCCAATACTCTGGTAGACAACCTTACCACTTCCAGAGAAGCTGACCTTAAGGCCCCTGTCCTCAAGCAGATAGAGCGCATCTGACAGACCCATACCCATTACATCTGGCACTACACGCTTCTCTGCCGTAGTCGAGCGAATGGTGATACTGTTTATGCCTGTCCTTGTTGTGCCCCAGCCCGTAGGTGAGGTATATGCTGTAGCCAAATCAAAGCGGCTCGCTACATTGCCTATATGCTCAATATTTCCACCCTTAACATCTATCGGCAACTGCTTTACATCGCCAACCATAAGCCTCTGCGCCCACTGCTCCTCACGGTTGTAGAGGTATGTAGCAATGCGCTTCTGCACCGGTCCTGCCACTGTTGCACCGAAGATTGAGCCTTTGCCCTTCTTCTTGTAGATTGCGGTAATAAAGGTGTACCGAGGGTTGTCTGCCGGTAGGTATGTGACCATAGAGCCTAAGTGATAGCCCTCCTTATAGCCTACACCCTTGGCAGATGTTGCTGTACCGGTCTTTGCACCTACGCGGAAAGGCACCTGCTCCTCAGAGAAGAAACCCTCTGCCGTTCCGGTAAGAGCCACCTGCTCCAGATACTCACGCACAAGGGCAAGGGTCTGTGGTGTACAGATCTGCTCTGAGAGCACCTTTACAGGCACCTCTACGGCATCTTTTCCCTTGCGCTCAAAGGCCTTGATAAGGCGCGGAGCGACCATCTTACCGTTGTTTGCAACGGCATTGTATAGCGTTAGGGTCTGCATAGGTGTAATCTCAAGACCATATCCGTAACTGAGCAGTCCGAGTGTAGACCCATACCACTTGTCCGTTCCTGGCTTTGGTAGAAAGACCCTATTTGGATCTTGTTCAAGCTCTGTAAGGGCTGGATGGCGGTCAAGATAGAGGCTACACAGTGCACTATAGTACTCAGTCTCGCGACCCTTGAACTTGTCTATCACTGCCTTAAGAAAGTATACATTTGCAGACTCTGCAAAGGCGGTCTTAAGGTCAATCTTAGGATTTTTGCGAGTACCAATAGGGTGGGAGTCTGCCACCTCGTTATATTTTCCAACCTTAACCTTTTTGCCATAGCCAGAGTTGTACTGCTTCTCTGGCGAGAGGTGTGCCTTGTCAAGCAGTATGATTGTTGTGGCCAACTTCATCGTTGAGCCTGGCTCCATACGCTGACCAACGGCATAGTTTATACCCTCTGTATACTCGCCCTTTGAGTTTTTGCGTAGGTTGACCATTGCAAGTATATCTCCTGTGGCGCACTCCATAACCACCGTTGTACCCCACATTCCATCCTGCTCCTTAAGACTCTGCCTTAGCGCGCGGTCGGCCACATCTTGAAGCTCAATGTCAAGGGTTGTGACAATATCCGCTCCATCTATAGCGGCAACGGTCTTTATAGTGTCGTTCTCTATCTTTGCCCTAAAGTTTGGCGCCATATACTGCTTGTACATCTTGCCATCAATGCCCTTGAGGCTATCGCGATAGGCATACTCAATACCATAAGGCCTCTCAACATTTGTTCTGCCGATGACTCTTCGTGCAAGGTTGTCGTGTGGATATGTACGGATAAACTTTACCGAGTCGCGGATAACCTGACCCATAGAGCCGTTGAGTATTGGGTAGTTGCTAATCTCGTCCCACTGGTTGGCATCAACATCAGAGAAGAGATATGTTGTGGTGTGGCTTCGCTTGATTTTGTAGAGTGTGACGGTATCTAACCCCTTTTTGCTATTGAAGAGCTTGCCAAATAGCGAGCGGTTATCCTTAACCTCAAAACCTATAGAGTCGCGACGGAAGACTCGCTTGCGAATCTGTTGCATTGTATCTGCATACCAGCGTGCGTTTTGCTCCCCAAAGTATGCAGATAGAAGTTTGCTCAGCGTATCTGTCTGCTCAGCAAAGCGCTCCTCATTGTCAAAGCCGTGACCACCCATATCAAATGAGATCTTCATTCGCTCTACTGTTGTTGCAAGAACAGAGCGGTCGCGGGCAAGTATGCGACCATCCTTAGCATAGATAGGGTGTACAGATATCAGGTTTTTGTGTACTCGGGTAGACTGATTTGCAACCTCTGTGTCGTAGAACTGTATGTATATAAGGCGAGCAAATAGGCCGGTAACTATCAGTATTACCACCCATTTGATAACATTGAGCCTGCTGTGCATCTGGCTCTGCCACCTCTTATTGAGCTCCTCCATACTCTACTTCTCTTTGATAATTGTCATCGGCTCATAGCAGTCTGTAAGGGTAATGCCTCGCTGTTCAAGAGCCTTTACTATAGAGGAGTGTGTTGTAGCCTTGATTCTCTGCTCCTCAGTCCTCACGGCACGCTCTGAGAGCAACCTCACACGCTCTGAGAGTTGGTTTACGCGAATCTCCATATGCAGAGACGAGAAGAGTGTGATGATATTTATCAACAGCAACACAGCTATATAGGCAAGGTAGTCATAGCCCTTTGATACGCTTGGGTTGAGGATAACCTCGCCTGTAAATAGGCTGCGTATAAAGTGCCATATGCCTACAAGCGCTCGCTTGAGCTTTGCGGGCATAGTAATTACCACCTGATCCAACTCAGAACTGCTCTTTGGATCGGGTGTGCTAATAGGTGTGCTCTCTATTTTATCATCTATCTGGCTCATAACTTCTCTGCTACTCTCATCTTTGCCGAGCGGGAGCGAGGGTTGGCCTCTATCTCCTCGGCTGTTGGAACTATAGCCTTGCGAGATACTACACAAAATGGAGTGGTGCTTCTGCCAAAGAAGTCCTTCTCTATCTTGCCCTCACTATTTCCGCTGCGGATAAAGTTCTTTACAATTCTATCCTCAAGCGAGTGGTACGAGATGACAACAAGTCGACCCCCAGGTTTAAGAATCTTCAGACTCTGCTCAAGAGCCATCTTCAGTGCCTCCATCTCGCCATTAACCTCTATGCGAAGGGCCTGAAAGAGTTTTGTAAGGAACTTTGACTCGTCCTTCTTTGGTGTGCAAGGTGCTACGGCGGCCACAAGCTCGGCAGTTGTTGTAATAGGCTTTACTGCCCTTGCGCGAGCTATGCAGGCGGCAATCTTCCAAGTGGTCTCTAACTCACCATACTGTGAGAATATTGTGGCAAGCTGCTCCTCTGTGCGATTGTTCACAA
>JAFOYS010000196.1 GCA_017391435.1 Alistipes sp.
ATTATTATAACCTCTCTACTCTAAACTGCTCAACGCCTCTATAGCATACTTTGAGCCGCCCTCAGCACCCTTTTTGTACCAATACTTTGCCTTCTCAATATCCTGCTTGCAACCATTTCCGTTTTGATAACACTCGCCAAGATAGTATGCAGCACTCGCATCTCCCTTCTCGGCCGCTATAGTGTAGTGGTGGACAGCCTTTGCGTAGTCCTGTTTTACACCCTTGCCCACTGCATAGATTACTCCGAGACGATAGTGTGCTCGACTATAACCCTGAGCGGCAGCGAGCTGGTATAGCTTGGCCGCCTTTGCCGGACTCTTCTCCGTGCCGCGACCAAAGTCGTAGCATAGGGCAAGGTTGCACTGTGCTACATCGTACCCCTGCTCAGCAGCAAGACTGTACCACTTAAGTGCCTCACTAAGATTTTTCTCTACTCCTCGCCCGAGTTCGTAGCAGACGCCAAGTTGATTCTGCGCTCTGTCGTAACCCTTCTCTGCTGCTTGTCGTAGGTATGTAACCGCCTTGTTGTAACTCTTCTCTGTGCCCTTGCCGCGATAGCAGAAGATTCCAACTTTGTACATTCCCATTCTATTTCCACTATCAGCGCTCTTTATATACCACATAAGCGCCTCGGTTAGGTTTTTGTCAACCCCGACACCATATTCATAACATCTGCCTGCTTCATATTGAGCATAGCTGTCGCCCTTCAGTGCAGCCTCTTTGTATAGCTCTGCGGCCTGACGCTCATCCTTTTTAACGCCTCGGCCACTGATGTACATACCAGCAAGGTAGCGTGTAGCTTTTGCCGATCCATCACTATGAGCCATCTTGTACCACTTTACAGCTTCAGCGGGTATCTGCTCTAATCCGCGGCCGGTCTCGTAGCATCTTCCGAGCATAACCTTAGACTTTGTGTAGCCTAACTTTGCCGAAGCGAGGAAATAGTGTGCTGCTCGGTCATAGTCCCTCTTAACGCCTTTACCCTTATAGTAGAGGTTGCCGATGTTGTACATAGCCACACGACTGCCACACTCCGCTGCAAGTGTATACCACTTTGCCGCCTCTGCGTAGTTACTATCCACACCACGACCATACTCGTAGCAGACACCTATGTTGCAGTAGGCACCACGATGCTCCTGCTCTGCCGCCTTGAAGTATAGATCAAGTGCTCGCTTGTAGTCCTTCTCAACGCCTTTGCCACGATAGTATAGCTCTGCTAAGTGAAAATATCCATTCTTCCACCCCTGCTTAGCAGCCAGATCGTACCAGTAGGCTGCTTGCTCGTAGTTTTGCTCTACACCACGACCAAGTCGGTAGCAGTTGCCGAGATTTGTCTGTGCATATTTGTTTCCCGAGTGCGCTGCGACAGTAAAGTAGTTCGCTGCACGCTTGTAATCTTTTGCGACAAGCATTCCGTTGTAGTAGAGCAGGCCTAAGTTGTTGTTGGCATTTGCGTGACCCTTTTTTGCAGCGCGCGTGTAGTAGTTGAGCGCTAACTCAATATCTTTAGTGACATATTCTCCCTTTTCATACGCTCGCCCAAGTTCGTAGAGTGACGGTGTGTGACTTTTCGTTGCCGCCTCTTTGAGATAAGATATACCTAAGGTGGTATCACGCTTAATCCCTATACCATCTAAGAGCATTATTCCGAAGGAGTATTGCCCCGATGAGTAACCCTTCTCAGCTGAGAGTTGAAAATATCGTGCAGCCTTTTTAAGACTCTTCTTTACTCCAATGCCCTGGTAGTAGTAACTACCAAGTAGATATTCACCTTGAGCATACTCCTGCTTAGCTGCTTTTTTGGCCCAAGTATATGCTGCTTTGAGATTTTTCTCTACTCCTATACCCCAGCGATACACCGATGATAGAAGAACCTGAGCCTCTGCCTCACCCTTTTTAGCGCGCTGAATACTATTCTCTGTTGCAGATTTAATATCCTCTTTGAGGACTGAAAAC
>JAFOYS010000197.1 GCA_017391435.1 Alistipes sp.
GAGCATTCGAGGGATTGACCTTTTTCATATGTCCACCACTCTACACAGAAATCCTGTCCCCTGTAATACCCTTCTTGCCTTTTAACAGATTGTATGCCATAGTATAACAATTTGTGTATAAGCTCCTTATACAGAGTGTTCTAAGAAGTTGATTAAAATTTTAATCAACTTCTTAGTCCTCGTCGTCAAACTCGATTGGCGATGGACGGCGCTCCTCCTCTTCCTCTTCATCATCCTGAATCTGGTCTGCGCCCTTAATCTCATCGTCGTAGTACTCCTTGTCGTCCTCCTCGTCTGTAAGGTCGTCAATCTTTACATCGATCTTAACAAGATAGCTTACCTCCTCAGTCTCAAAAGGCACTGCAAAGAAGAAGTCACCATTTGGCTTGTCAATTCGCATCATAGCCTCTGCGTATCCATATGGATAGAATGCCTTAACTGCCTCCTGAATCTCAAGTGGAAGGTTGTTAAAACTAATTACTGATCGTCTCTTATTTGATGGTGTTGCCATATTTAGTAATGTTTTTATTTAATGTTTGTCTTCAAATTCGGGTGCAAGTATAAGCAAAAATTTGTTATCACACCAATTTAGCAGATTTTTTTTGATTTTTTTTTGATTTTGCGCTCCATTTGAAATAAAATATGTATTTTCGTGCGTTGTGATATATAATATGGTAGAGAAAAACGAAATATTGGTAGAGATAGAGTCACTCCGAGCGGCTCTTAACTACCACAACCACAAATACTATGTAGAGAACTCTCCAGAGATCTCTGACTACGATTTTGACACTATGATGCGACGCCTTACAGAGCTTGAGGCGGCGCATCCAGAGTACAACGACCCACTCTCGCCATCGGTGCGTGTGGGTAGTGACCGCACGGCAGAGTTTCAATCTGTAGAGCACCGCTACCCTATGCTCTCGCTATCTAACACCTACTCTATAGAGGAGCTGAGCGCATTTATCGAGCGTATAGAGCAGCAGCAGGGCGTTACAGAGTTTGTCTGCGAGCTTAAGTTTGACGGCACTGCCATAAGCCTTACATACGAAAAGGGGCGACTTGTCCGCGCTGTGACTCGTGGTGATGGCACTATGGGCGACGATGTTACGGCAAATGTCAAGACTATTCGCTCTATTCCTCTAACACTTAGTGGCAACGACATCCCAGAGCTATTTGAGATTCGTGGCGAGATATTTATGCCCTACGCCTCTTTTGACCGCCTTAATAGCGAGCGTGAGGCCGCTGGCGAGCCGCTACTTGCCAACCCACGCAACGCCGCAGCGGGTACTCTCAAGCAGCAGCAGAGCGCAGTAGTTGCCAAGCGTGGTCTTGACTGCACACTCTACCAGATGGCTGGCGACAACCTACCTTTTACGGGCCACATAGAGAATCTTGAGGCGGCACGCCGCTGGGGCTTTAAGGTCTCAGAGCATATGACCCTCTGCCGTGGTGCAAAAGAGGTTATTGAGTATATCAACTACTGGGATGAGGCGCGCAAATCACTACCATACCCAACAGATGGCGTGGTTATCAAGGTAAACAACTTTGCCCTGCGCCGCTCGCTGGGCTTTACGGCAAAGTCTCCGCGTTGGGCTGTTGCATATAAGTTCAAGGCCGAGAGTGCGCTTACTAAACTGTTGAGCGTAGACTTTCAGGTCGGCAGAACGGGTGCAATAACCCCTGTGGCAAACCTTGAGCCGGTGCTTCTTGCCGGCACAACGGTAAAAAGAGCCTCGCTACACAATGCCGAGCAGATTGCTGCGTTAGATATTAGGATAGGCGACAAGGTCTATGTTGAGAAGGGTGGCGAGATTATTCCGAAGATTACGGGCGTGGAGCTCTCTGAACGCTGTGCTCAGAGCGCGCCATTTGAGTATATTACCCTCTGTCCTGAGTGTGGGGCGACACTTACTCGCTTTGAGGGGGAGGCAAAGCACTACTGTCCAAATCAGAGCGGTTGCCGACCACAGATTTTGGGTCGTATAATCCACTTTATCCGTCGCAAGGCTATGAATATTGACGGACTTGGTGCCGAGACTGTTGAGCTACTCTTTGAGAATGGGCTTATTGCAGATATTGCCGACCTGTACAACTTAAGGGCTTGTGACCTTGCCGTGCTGCCACGCCTTGGCGAGAAGAGTGCAGAGAATATTATCAGCAGCATTGAGGCATCAAAGTCTGTGCCTTTTGCCCGCGTGCTCTTTGGCCTTGGTATACGCTTTGTGGGCGAGACTACGGCAAAGTATATGGCTTCGCACTTTAAGAGCATTGATGCAATAATGGCTGCTGACCGAGTTGCACTCCAAGAGGCTGAGGAGGTTGGTGACAAGATTGCCGACTCTATTATTGAGTACTTTGCTGACCCTATAAACCTCCGCATTATAGAGCGCCTGCGTAGTGCTGGGCTACAGTTTGAGGGTGAGCAGGTGGCGCTGAGCTCTAATATCCTTGAGGGTAAGAATATTGTGGTTTCAGGTAAGTTTTCAACCTACTCGCGCGACGAGTTGAAGGCTCTGATAGAGAGCCACGGAGGTAAAAACCAGTCGGGCGTAAGTAGCAATACTGACTTTATTGTTGCGGGTGAGAATATGGGCCCTGCAAAGTTACAGAAGGCCGAGAAGCTCGGTGTAACAATACTTAGCGAAGAGCAGTTTATAGAGATGATTGGGGGCGGCAATGCTCTACAGGAGTCACCATCTGCCCCAGAGCCTCAACAACCGAAAGATGAACAAGTAATACAGACAAGTTTGTTTTAGATATTTGTTTTAGATATATGGCAATAACAGATAAATTTTCAGGTGTAGGCGTTGCGCTGATAACACCATTTGATAGCAGAGGCAGCATAGACTTTGGTGCTCTGGCAGCAATTATAGACCGAGTGATAGATGGCGGAGTAGACTACCTACTTGCCCTTGGCACCACCTCTGAGACTCCGACGCTAACAGCCTCAGAGCGCATAGCCGTCTCTAAGTTCATTGCCCAGAGAGTTGCCAGCAGAGTACCACTTATGGTGGGCATTGGTGGCAACTGCACAGCAGATGTGATTGCCACTATGCGTAGCTGGGACTTTACTGGCTACGATGCGGTGCTGAGCGTCAACCCATACTACAACAAACCTAATCAGGAGGGTCTATACTTACACTTCAAGGCTCTGTCTGAGATCTGCCCACTGCCTATTATGCTCTACAACATCCCTGGTCGTACGGGTGTAAATATGGCTCCGCAGACTGTAGCCCGCCTTGCAGCCGCGTGTCCAAATATCTTTGGCATTAAGGAGGCTTCAGGCAGTGTAGAGCAGATGGAGGCGGTAGTAAACGCTGTAGCAAAGGTGCGTGAGGATTTTATCCTTGTCAGCGGAGATGATGGCCTTACTGTAGAGGCTATACGCCGTGGTGGCCGAGGAGTACTCTCGGTGCTTGCACACCTCTACCCTAACGATGTAAAGCAGCTCACATCGCTCGCCCTTGAGGGTAACTACGACAAGGCTGAGTATATGCTTGAGCGACTGAGCGCAATTACTGACACCCTTTTTGTTGAGGGTAATCCTGTCGGCATAAAAAATGCACTTGCCACAAAAGCGCTCTGCACCCCAACAGTACGACTACCACTTGCACAGGCGAGTGTAGAGCTTGATATTAGACAAAGAATTGAGATAATTAAGTATGAATCTTAAGCGATTTTTAGTACTTCTCAGCTCGGCCTTCATAGCTCTTGCAGCCGTAGCCAAGACGCCTGATAATAAGGAGATTTTTGCTGTTATAAACGACAGCAACTCGGAGTTCTATTACCCCAACCTTATGATGCGCTACAAGGCCGGCGAGCCACTTACAGACGAGCAGTACCACTACCTCTACTACGGATATGCCTATCAGGCTGCATACAGGCCGCTGAACGACAATCCGGGTATGACAAAGGTGCAGAATATTATGGCCCGCATAGCCATAGATACACCTTCTGTGACCGATATTGACCAGCTTATTGCCGCCTGCACTGAGGCTATGGAGTACGACCCATTTTCGCCAAAATTGCTCAACATTATGGCCTACGCCTATGGCACTGCGGGCGATACGGCGCGTGAGAAGATATATGCCGACCACCTTGCTGCAATACTGCGAACAATAGCCTCATCGGGCAGTGGCGTGAAGGAGAAGGAGCCTATGCACATTATATTCTTCTCTCACGGTGTGGACTACATTGCAGCCAAAGGTTGGAATCAGCGTAAGGGAAAGATTATCAGCCGCGAGGTAGAATTTATACCATTTGAAGCACCAAAAAACAAACTCAAGGGATACTACTTTGACTACAGTCGCGTATACTGGAACAAGCCAGACAACTACACCTTTAAGCGCGACCGCACTTGGCAGTTTAACAACCTCAAACCAAGAGAATACAAATAAGATATGAAGAATTTATCGCTATACACACTACTACTCACACTACTTATTGCAGGCTGTACACCCGTAAAGCCTGTTCCAAATGACTCACTGTCAATACTTAGCGGAATTACAAACAACACCCTTACTCTTGACGGTACGGCGGGCAGTCAGGCGAGCTTCTCTATCAGCTCAAAGCTTGACTGGCAGGTGCTTGACACCCCAGGTGTAGAGTACAGCCCCGCAAGTGGCATTGCTACAACAAAGGCAGTTATTACAGCCACAGCGCTAAAGACAAACCTTACACTGCAGACCGTAGAGCTTGGAGATGTTATTATCCGCCTCTCCCACACCCGCTTTACAGGTATTGTGGCACGCCAGAAGCCCCTTGTGGTAGTAGAGGAGATGTCCCGCAAGGCTATTTCAATAGCTCCAGAGCAGAATAGCGCAACAGAGTTTACTTTTGAGTGTGCAGCGAGCGACTTTGAGGTAATTGCCGATGGGGATATTATCGTTTCAGAGCCTACAAAGATAAACACAAACAAATATCGCGTATCTGTCAGTTCAACAAAGGACAACCTTACATCCGAGGAGCAAACAGCAGGACATATCGGCTTTAAGGTCAACAGTCAGAAGTTAGAGGGTAGCATTGCCGTTGTCCAGCGTGCAGCGATAACCTTTGACCGCTCTCGTGCAATAATCAACGGCACGGCAGGTGCTAAAATGACTCTTAGCATCAATACTCCTTTTGACTTTACTGTAAAGAGCTCTACAACTGCCCTTACGGCTGTTCGCGCAGAGGGTCAGAGTGTCATCTTGACGGCCAAAGAGCGTAACGATAGTAGCAGTGAGCGCAAGATTGGCATTGTCACCTTCTCTCTTAAGGACAATCCTCAGTGCCACGCCTCTATAGAGGTTTGGCAGCGCAAGGAGCGTGCCGACCAAGCACTGCTCTTCTACTTCCTCGGCACAAGCCTCAAGGGATACTACCAGAGCAACCTAAGTATGGTTGAGGCAATAGCATCTCAAGGTATGTTGGACAAGAGCCGCGTGATAGTCTTCTTGCAAAACAGCACCAAGAGCGGCTCTATGTTTGAGATTCGCTACGATGGCGATAATAAGAAGGTTGTGCGTGAGGCTATTGCCGACTACGACCTACCTGCAGTATATAACGAGGATATGCTCTACAATATCTTCAAAGATATGTTTGCAGCAGCTCCTGCCCTTGAGTATGGACTCTATGTCGGCTCACACGGTCGTGGCTGGATTCCAAAGATTGTAGCAAGCACTGCCCTGAGCACATACCAGACAAGCCTTGAAGAGAGAATCTGGACCCCAGCCCCTGGCGCAGTAATGGTCCGCCACCTGGGCGATAATGCGACAACACAGGTAGATACTACCGAGTTCGCATCAGCTATTACCCGCACAGGCGTAGAGCTTGACTACATCATCTTCGATGTCTGCTATATGTCAAATATTGAGAGCCTCTACGATATGAAGGGTGCTGCCAAATATATCCTTGCCTCACCGTGCGAGGTTATGGCCGCAGGTATGCCATACAAAGATATCATTCCGGCAATGGTTGGCTCTAAGCCTCTAATAGAGCGCCTTGATCAAGCAGCCAAAGCCTTTGTAGACGACTATAAGACAAATAAGCAGGGAATCTACTCCTCAGCCTGCTCTGCAGTTATCAACTGCACAGAACTTGACGCCCTTGCACAAACAGTAAAACGCGTCAATAGCTCGCTGAAGGATATAGACCCCGAGACTGTTCAGGTATACGACGGAATTAGCGCATCACGCAACCCAACACACATCTTCTTTGACCTTGAGGATTATATAGTCCAGAGCTGTACTGATGCCGCAGCCGTAACCGCCTTCCAAGAGCAACTCTCGCGCACGGTCTCAGGCCAATACCACACCACAACCTTCTACTCGGCCTATAACAACCGCGCCAACCCTATAACCGCCTACTGCGGCGTTACCACCTCAGCCCCAATAATGCTCAACCCAGCCTCAGCCTACCGCTCCGACTGGCAAACCACCGCCTGGTACAAGGCTACACATTAAAGATAAAAAATAGCGACCTATCAGTCGCTATTTTTTATCTATCCACCCCTCTACTGGGCAAGTTCGCGGATGATGGATTGCATTGCGGGGTATTGGCTCTCCATACTTGTCAGCAGGCGGTATTGGGCGTGGGTGCGGACAAGGTTATGGTCGGCGGAGGTGGTTTTATAGTATTTATCGCCGTCGATGTAGTCCATCAAAAAGCGCAGCACCTGTTCGTAGGTGATATAGAGCGCTGAGAAGGCGAGCCAATCTTTCTCGCTCTGGGTAAGGCTCTCTTTACGCTCGGAGAGGTAGCCCTCGGCATAGGCGCGGAAGGTATCTATATTCATACTCACACGGCTTAGGTCTCTGTCATCCTCGGCGCCCGTATTGGCGTAGGAGCGGATAGCGTCGCCAAAGTCATTGAGCGAGGTAGAGCTCATAACGGTATCAAGGTCTATGGCGCAGAGGACCTGGTCTGTATCTGCATCAAAGAGGATGTTGCTAAGTTTTGTATCGTTATGCGTAACGCGTGTAGGGATTGTGCCATCCTCAACAAGGCTCCAGAAGGCGAGCATCTGCTCACGACGGGAGGTTATCCAGCCTATCTCTGTCTGTAGTTCTGCCACGCGACCTGCTGCATCTGCAGCCACAGAGGCATCCCACTGTTCAAAGCGGTGGCGGATGTTATGAAAGCCCTTAATAGTCTCGTGCAGAGGTGTGGTAAAGTCCGAGAGTTGGCTCTGAAAGCGGCCTATACCAACGCCACCCTGATAGGCAAGAGCAAGGCTATCTGCCCTCTCATAGCTCTTTGAGAGTGGAATAAATAGGCAGGCAGCCCAATATGAGCCATCTACCTCTGCATAAAGTTTTCCATCGCGGGCAGGGGTTATAGTGAGCGTCTGGCGCAATGGGTCGGCAACCTTACGCTTGATATGAGCCGTAACGGCAGCAATATTATCCATCATTGCCGGCACATTTGGGAAGATATTGTGATTCTTACGCTGCAGAATATAGTTTGGGCTCTCTGCTGCAGTTGTCACGACATAGGTATCGTTAATAAATCCCTCGCCAAGAGGTACAATGCTCTCAATCTCGCCCTCAAAGGCAAACAGAGCAGCTATCTGAAACAGTTTCTCGTTATTCATATTTAGCAATTAGCGTTCCGAAAAATTCGGGACAGTGAAAATTTGGTTTATCAAGTGCAATAGGTGACCAGCTTAGGTAGTGGGGCTTGAGAAGTTTATCGCCACACTTATATATATTTACACAGAGTCTCTGTGGCATACTCTGAAGACCAAGCAGCGTGAAGGGGATAACCTCACCCGCCCACCAGCTATTCTGCTCGCGGATATCTATCGCCGCGTGGTCAAAGCTGCCGTGGCGCACTATCTGCTGTAGAGAGTTATCACTAAAGTGGTCGGCATCGTTGCGCGAAATTCGCTTTGCGGCAAGCAGACTCTTTATGGCATTCATCTCAAAGTTAAAGTAGCCCTCGCCCGCAGGGTTGGCAATAAACAGTTCTACGCAGCTATCCTCCCACACGCGGCCGTTGTCCGCCATCTCTACGGCTGCCGTATGGCTCTCTGTAACCTCAAAAAGTACCGCCAAAGAGCTCTTGCTAAATGCCATATATGCCTTAACAGCGGGGCAATAGGGATACTCCTCTGGCCAATTACAGCAAGCGACATCAAGGCTCAGCGCACTACTGTGCATCGTCTCTCTAAAACACTTACTATCAAGGCTCTCCAACGCCTCAACATATGGAATATAATCACAGCAACTCATACTACCAGAGAATTTGTTCACGACCTATGCTTGCCAGATACTCATTTGCCTTTGAGAAGTGACGACAGCCAAAAAATCCACGATATGACGAGAGTGGAGACGGGTGCACACTCTTGAGTATCAGGTTATTATTAGGGTCGGCAATAGCACCCTTACGCTGAGCATAACTACCCCAGAGCATATAGACAACACCCTGCTTGCGTGTAGCGATTGCTCTTACTACAGCATCTGTAAATGTCTCCCAGCCACGACCTGCGTGCGAAGCGGCCTGGTGCGCCCTTACTGTAAGCACCGCGTTTAGCAGTAGCACCCCCTGCTCGGCCCAACGGTCAAGATTTCCGCTAGCGGGGATAGGTGCGCCAGTATCTGTGTTGACCTCCTTAAATATATTCTGCAACGATGGCGGAAAGGGCACACCCTCGCCCACAGAGAAGCACAGACCATTTGCCTGACCTACGCCGTGGTAGGGATCTTGACCGATAATTACAACCTTTAGCCTCTCAAAGGGGCACTTATCGAAGGCGCGGAAGATATCCTTCCCCTTTGGGAAGACCTCCCCTGCGGCATACTCAGCACGAACAAACTCTACAAGATCCTTAAAGTAGGGCTTACTAAACTCCTCACTCAGGATCTCTTTCCAATCTTCTGCTATGC
>JAFOYS010000198.1 GCA_017391435.1 Alistipes sp.
AATTCAAAGTCTAATGGGATGGTGTTTGTGGTTTGGGCAACAATAGAGATTTGATTCATAGTTACTCCTAAATCGGCAACATCCTCAAATATGCTCTTAAGGCCATCTATTCGCTTTGAAAGTGTAATGTCAAGGTCGTTGCTAAAAGCTAGTGGGATGTTTACATCGTAGTCGTATCCTATAGTATAACTATCTGTGACAAATATTGTCTGGATTACCTCCTTGTCGGTCGTTAGATCAAAATTTAGCAAAATTTTATCAGGAAACTCCCCTGTAAACAGTTTTGCAAGGTTGCACGCGACAAAGTTGTAGTTAGCATCTGTATAGTTTGAGCGGAGAGATTCATCTGCCAGAATAAGTGTGGTTACTCCGCTCTTAATTGTGCCATCAGTAACAGAGGCGGCCTTTATCTCAACATTGTTTATTTCAACGCAATTCTCAATATTTACCTCATTATTGACAACAGGAATAAGCTGAGCAGAGACAACTGCACCTATAGTGAGCGGATTCTCAATGTTTAGTCTGATTATAGGTCGCAGACCCAAGTCGGCTATCGATATAGATATGTTTTTGCTCAAATCGCCCAGCTCTATTGCCGCTTGCTCATTGTACTTATACTCTACGCGACCCTCAACAGATACAAGTTCAAGGGTAGTGCTGTCAAAGCCGGCAGAGAACTCTATCTGCTTTTCGTGTAGAATTGTTGACAGCTTTACCTCTGTACCAGCCTCAATGTATGCGGCAATGTCAGGGGTAAAGTCTAATGAAATTTTACCATTTTGAGGCACTAAACCCTCTCCAGAAAAGACAAGCGCGTCAAGGTTGATGTCAATCTTGTGGCGCAGATTGTCAAGAGTAGTTTTTAATGTGTGGGTAGTTGCGTCATAGCCACTCTGTTTATCATTGTGTAGGGTCAGATAGTCAGGGAGTTGTGCTTCAATAACTATGTGCTGAGCTATTGCGTCGTCTAACCAATCAAGACCCTCTGCAAGTAGGTGCATAGGGGAGTGGTCAGAGAAGTTTACCCTGTTTATGCTCTTAATTTGCTCTGGTAGGTCGTTGAGAGTTATCTCAGAGTTGTTTGCTGCAAGAGCGCCGTGCTCAAGAAGCATTACCTCATTGAGTACTATATCCGCATCTTGATACTGAAGTGCAGTGTTGATATGTAGCTCTGGAAGAGAGTTTATAGTAAGAGTATTTGCTCGTGAAGTGATGTCAAAAGATAGGTGATAACCAAACTCAATCGGAATTGTCAGTTTGTTATTCTCTACTACTGAGTCATTGGCTATACTATTTAGATAGACAGTAAAGTCAATCTTATTAGTACCGGCAGCAAAAACCTGATTGTCTGCAATTTGATATGTTGTAGTATGGCCTTGGTGGTCAATCTGCTGCAGTGGATTGCCGTTTTTGTCATAGAGCTCATAGCCGTCGTTTGCAATAAGTGATAGGGTAATATGTCCGCCACCATTTATAGCGGCAATATCGTTCAGTGAGAGTGATAGCTTTACTGCTGCACCCTTGTCCCCCTTAGACTGTGGTTTGAGGTATATGCGCTTGACAGCGGCAAGATATTTAGGCACTTCGTACTCTAAGACTTCGCTAACAACTCCTTGCTCTGTTGCCTTGATAGTGTGGCCATCAGGAAATGGAATTGTTGTGCCTTGTGGGATATGCAGAGAGCCAAAATCGGTTGGGATATAGTATGGCCTATCAATAATACAAGAGGCACCTGTAATCTCAAACGAAGGGTACTCAACAGAAAAGGTCGTAGTAGTTCTTGGAATGTCAAAACTGTTCTCAATGCCATCGATTGAGATTTGGCTTCTATCCCCACCAAATGAGAGAGAGTAGTTTCCAGCAGCATCTGTGCTAAGAGCTTTGATGTCATCTAAGTCAAGGATATCACCCAGCTTCTGCTTGTCAAGATGTCCTAACGGAAGGGTTGTTGTTTTACCGCCTATAGCCACCTGAGTTGAGACTTTGTCAATCTGGAAATCCTTATCAACGCAAGATGCTACGGCTAATATAGCAATTGCCGCAACTAAAGATTTAAGTTTCATAATGTTTTGCTTGGTTTAGTGCTACAAATATATGTTATATTTTGTAAATAAACAACCAAATATTATGAAAAATAACGGCGAACACTCTGTAGTGCTCGCCGTTTTGGTCTGTATGTGTCTCTGTTACTCCTCAGACTGCTCCTCCTCCTGCTCTGGTAGGCGGAACTCAGTCATACCTGCACCAACAAGAAGGTTGAACCAACTTACTGCCTTCTTGATATCAGATACGTGAACACGCTCGCGGTCGTAGTCAGTAATAACTGCACCAAAGAACTCCTTTAGAGCCTCGTTAGACTCCTTGTGTGATAGCGCCTGCTTACCCTCGGTATATGCGTACATCTTTGTAAATACCTCTGCAAGTGGAATATCCTCACCCTCAGTGTACATTGAAATCTCAGAAAGTGCGCTAACCTTTGAAGATGCAGTTGCGTTGCTACGCTTACCGTCAAGTAGTGACTCTACGATAAAACCATTGCGTGACTGTGCTATGTAGCGATAGAGACCAGGCTGGCCGGCAATCGCCAAAATGTCTTTTAATTCCATACTATTTGTATTATTAGTTTTGTTTAATGTGAATATCCATCTGTGGGAAAGGGAAGTTGATACCTTTCAAAGGTAACTCCTTGTAAATACGCTCGTTAATATCCCAATATAGTGCCCAATAGTTGTCGTTGGCTGCCCACGCGCGCACTGAAATTATTACAGCACTATCGGCAAGCTCTGCAAGTACAACCATAGGTGCTGCAGGCTCTGTAAGTACACGACTATCTTGTGAAAGCATCTCTAAAATAGCCTTGCGTGCAACATCAATGTCGTCGCCATAGCTAATAGAGATCTTCCACTCTACACGGCGGACTGTAGGCTGTGAGTAGTTGTCAACAATCGAAGATGATATAGCGCTATTTGGCACATATATAATTCGGTTATCAGGTGTGCTTAGCTGTGTAGAGAATAGTCCAATAGACTTAACTGTTCCCGACTGACCCTGAGCAGTGATATAGTCTCCAATACGATAAGGGCGGAGAAGTAGAAGGATAACTCCACCTGCAAAGTTCTGCAGTGTGCCACTTAGTGCCATACCAATAGCAAGACCCGCAGAGGCAAATATCGCAAGGAATGACGATGTGTTGACGCCCAAAGTCTGGATGGCTGCAAGGATTACAAGAATGGTCATAACCACCTTGATCATACTGCGTAAAAAGTTGCGTAACGAAAGGTCAACATTTCTACGATCAAATGAGCGGTCGAGGATTCGCAAAATCCAGTTTGTAACTATCTTGCCAATATAGTATATTGCAATAGCGAGAATAATCTTTAGACCAATCCAAAGAGCCTGCTCAATGAAATTGTTCATTAGAGCATTGTAGTCAGTCTTGAATAACTTAGTCACCGCTTCTGTAAGTTGAGCCTTCTGAACACTGTCTGGAAGTATCAGATTCTCAACAATTTTGGTAGCATCTTCACTCTGAAGTAGAAAAGTCATATGGCTCATTTTTTATCTTTCGGGGTGCTAAATTACTAAAATTTTCAATATGGAGCGTTAAATTAAAAAATTATTACTAATTTTGTTTGATTTTCCAGATTGTGTCTAACCTAAAATAATGTTTATGAAAAAGTTATTACTAACACTTTCAGCGCTTTTTGTCTCGGCAGCTGTTGTTGCTCAGCCGGTGATGAGTTATGAGGAGGCTGAAGCAAAGGCAAATGAGATTCTTAAGACTCTGACTCTTGAGGAGAAACTCTCAATGACTCAGGGTCACAACCGTTTCTTCTTCCCAGGAGTTCCTGAGAAGGGTCTACCTTATATCTACACCACGGATGCATCTATGGGTGTTAAGAATAAGCAGCATCTTCACGACGCTGGAGAGATTGTCCTTGCAGAGCGTACAACACAGTTCCCTGCATTTATTATGCTCGCAGCGACCTTTAACCCTGATTTGGCATACAAGTACGGCCACGCAGTAGGCGAGGAGGCTCGTATGGCGGGCGCTGGCGTTATTCTCGGCCCTGGTATGAATATCTACCGTAATGCTCAATGTGGTCGTAACTTTGAGTATCTTGGCGAGGATCCACACCTTGCAGCGTCAATTATCTATGACTATGTTACAGGTATGCAGAGTACAGGAACCCTTGCTTGTGCAAAGCACTTCCTATGCAACCAGACAGAGTTCTATCGCCGTCGTTCAAACTCTATTGTTGACGAGCGAGCAATAATGGAGATCTATACACCTGCATTCAAGGCTGCTATTGATGCTGGTGTGGCAACTGTTATGACCGCCTACAATCAGCTAAATGGCAAGTGGACAGGCCAGAGCAAGTATGTTATTACAGACCTTCTGCGCGGAACTCTTGGCTTTAAGGGTATGGTAATGTCTGACTGGAACTCAATATATGATTGGAAGGATGTAATTTTCTCTGGTCAGAACCTTGATATGCCTGGTGAGGATATGTTCTATATCAAGAAGAAGCCTGCAGACCTTGTTGCTGAGGGTGTTGTGACAGAGAAGGATATTGAGAATATGATTCGTCCAACTATCGCAACTTGTCTTCGTTGGGGTCTTTATGACCGTTACAACAGTGGTAAGCAGTATGACAAGTCGCTTGAGGCAAAACTCCCAGCGCACCTTGATATTAGCTACCAGACTGCTGCTGAGGGTGCTGTATTGCTTCGTAATAACGGCATCCTGCCTCTTGCAACCTCTGCAAAGGTGCTTGTTGTCGGCAAGTGGCTTGATAAGGTTCCTCACGGTGGTGGTGCAGCTCGCGTAACTGGTTACGACCATATCACACTTAAGGATGTGCTTACAGAGAGCTTCGGCAGCAATGTTAAGTTTGTTGAAAAGCCAAGCGCTGGTCAGCTTAAGTCTGCAGAGGTAGTGCTTTGCGTAACAGGTACATTTGATTCTGAGTCTACTGAGCGTCCATTTGCTATGGATAAGAAGGATGAGGCGCTTGTTCGTCTTGCGGTTGAGAATAATCCAAAGACCGTTGTGCTTGTTCACTCAGGCTCGGCAATTGATATGACCGCTTGGGCTGATAAGAGCGCTGCAATTCTCTACGGATGGTACCCTGGTCAGAATGGTCAGAAGGCTATTCGTGATATTCTTATTGGTAAGGTTAATCCATCTGGTAAGCTTCCAATGACTATTGAGCGCAGCTTTAAGGACTCTCCAGCTGTAAACTCTGTACCTGAGGGCTTTAGCCTTTCAAAGGCAAAGGGTAACCCTAATGAGAAGGCTTTCCAGACCTGGACTTACGATGTTCACTACGATGAGTCTGTACTTGTTGGTTATCGTTGGTATGAGAAGAAGGGCATTGAGCCGCTCTTCCCATTTGGTTACGGATTGAGCTATACAACATTCTCGCTTGATAAGGCAAAGATTCTTAGCAAGGGTAAGGTAAAGACCCTTACTGCAGATAAGCCTCTGAAGGTGGCCATTGAGCTTACAAATACAGGAAATGCTGCTGGAGCAGAGGTTGTTCAGCTCTACATTGCTGAGAAGAATCCAACAGTTCTGCGTCCAAATAAGGAGCTTAAGGCTATTAAGAAGGTTGCTGTAGAGCCAGGTAAGAAGGCTGTTGTAACCTTTGAGGTTGATAAGAAGATGTGCTCATTCTGGTGCGACAAGAGCCACTCTTGGTATGCAAATGCCGGCGAGTATGAAATCCTTATCGGTAATAGCTCTGCTAATATCTCTGCAACACTTCCATTTGTTGTAGAGTAGGAAACTATCTTTGTGTAGAACAAAAGGTTGCGCTGAAAAGTGCAACCTTTTTTGCATAAATTGTTTCAAGTTTTGGAATATTGAAAGG
The DNA here is from genome assembly GCA_017391435.1 of Alistipes sp. Lineage (GTDB taxonomy): Bacteria > Bacteroidota > Bacteroidia > Bacteroidales > Rikenellaceae > Alistipes. The sequence goes on from JAFOYS010000198.1 coordinate 5,877, forward strand.
ATTTGCTATCTTTGTAGGTCTAAAACCTAATTTGATGAAGAAAGTACTATCTTTTTCGTTGTTGCTCATCGTGGGCCTTGTTCTCTCTCAGACCCTTCCAG
>JAFOYS010000199.1 GCA_017391435.1 Alistipes sp.
AGCTGTGGCTACTCTAAGTGCGGTTAGTAGATTGAAAACTCTCTATATAGAGCCCTTTTACGCAAGTGATTGGGCTCTATTTTTGTATTATTGAGCTATAAGAGAAAACCTTTATCTTAAAATTTTGAATCTTGAAATGTTTTAGTTAACTTTGCGAGTTAGTAACAAATTTAATAAAAAGATATGGTTATTTTAGTTCTGAACTGTGGAAGTTCTTCAATTAAGTATCAGGTGATTGACATCTGTGATTCTGGACACTCTTTGCTCGCAAAGGGTATTGTTGAGCGTATTGGCCTTGCTGAGGGTGATCTTACTCACAAGCCTGTTGGCAAGGATGTCTTCCGCCTCCATCAGCCTATTGCTGATCACACAACAGGTATTCGTCTTGTTCTTGACGCGCTTACAGATGCTACTCACGGCGTTATCTCATCTTTGGACGAGGTTAAGGCTGTAGGTCATCGCGTAGCTCACGGTGGTGAGTTCTTTGCTCAGAGCTGTGTAGTTACTGAGGATGTTAAGGAGAAGATTCGCTCACTCTTTGAGATTGCTCCGCTGCACAACCCTGCAAACCTTGAGGGTATCCTCTCTATTGAGAAGGTGCTTCCAGCTGTAAAGCAGGTGGCAGTATTTGATACCTCTTTCCACCAGACAATTGAGCCTATTAACTACCTCTATGCTCTGCCATATGAGTACTATGAGAAGTATCGCGTTCGCCGTTATGGTTTCCACGGTACAAGCCACCAGTTTGTAGCTAAGGTTGGTGCTGCTCTTACAGGTCTTGAGCTTGAAAATTCAAAGATTATCACTTGCCACATTGGTAACGGTGCCTCTGTTACTGCAATTAAGGATGGCAAGAGTGTCTGCACATCTATGGGCTTCTCTCCAGTAGACGGTCTTGTTATGGGTACCCGCTGCGGCGATGTAGACCCTTCTGCGCTCCTCTTTATTGCAGATAAGGAGGGTATGAATCTTGCAGATATCAACAATATGATCAACAAGCGCTCAGGTGTTGAGGGCCTGTCTGGCATCTCAAGCGATATGCGTGATATTGACGATGCTTACGATGCAGGTAACCCACGCGCTATTGTTGCTCGTGACCTCTACTACGACCGTGTACGCCAGTATATTGGCAAGTATGCTGCGCTGATGGGTGGCGTAGACCTTATTATCTTCACAGGTGGTGTTGGTGAGAACTCTTGGGATCTTCGTGCTCGTGCTACTATGGGTCTGGAGTTTATGGGTGTTGAGATTAACGATGCAGTAAACCGTCCAACTCGTGGTACTGACACTATTATCTCTACAGAGAACTCTAAGGTTAAGGTGGCGGTTATTGCTACAAACGAGGAGTTGGTAATTGCAACAGATACATATAACTTAACAAAATAGAAATAATAATGAGACATTTACAAGAGATAGTAGAGGCTGCAAAGGTTCGCGGTAGAAAGCGCCTTGCAGTGGCTTATGGTCAGGATACTCACACTATTGAGGCAGTTTATGATGCCTATCAGGAGGGTCTTGTAGAGCCTATTCTTTATGGTGACCGTGTTGTTATTGAGCAGGCTTGCAATGAGCTCAATATTGACAGTGCTGTTTTCCAGATTATTGATGAGAAGAACGATGCTAAGGCTGCAAGGTTGGCTGTAACAGCAGTGGCTACAGGTGAGGCAGATGTGCTTATGAAGGGTACACTCTCAACAGATAAGTATATGCGCGCAATCCTTAACAAGGAGGCTGGTCTCTGCCCTCCAAAGACAGTTCTTACTCACATCTCAGTGTTTGAGTGGGCTGGTTACCATAAGCTCCTTCTTGCTTCTGATATTGCAATTATTCCACTGCCAGACTTCAAGCAGAAGCAGGCTCTTATCGGTTATATTGCTAAGGTGGCAAAGAGCCTTGAGATTGAGACTCCAAAGATTGCTTGCGTGGCAGCTATGGAGTTGGTAAACCCAAATATTCTTGCTATGACTGAGGCTGCTATCCTCTCAAAGATGGCAGATCGTGGTCAGTTCGGTGATGTTGTTGTTGATGGTCCACTTTCACTCGATGTATCACTCTTTAAGGAGGTTGCAGAGCATAAGAAGGTTAAGGGCTCAGCAGTTGCTGGTGATGTAGATGCGCTTCTATTCCCTAATATTGAGGCTGGAAATGTATTCTTCAAGTCTGTAACACACCTTGCTGGTGGTGAGATTGCTGCAATCGTTATGGGTGCTAATGCCCCTTGCGTGCTTACATCTCGCGGTGACTCTCCTGCATCTAAGAAGTACTCTATTGCCCTTGCTTGTCTGCAGGCACGATAGTAAGTTTTATACCCGCCGAAGTTGCACCTACGCTCGTGGTGGCACTTCGGCGGTTTTTTAATATGTTGGAATAATGAAGATTCTGATTCTTAATGGTGCAAACCTCAATCTTCAGGGCAAGCGTGATAGGGGAGTCTATGGCTCAGAGAGCTTTGATGAGTTTATCCCTCGCCTAAGAGCAATCTATTCGGAGATTACTGTAGACTACTTCCAGACAAATATTGAGGGAGAGATTGTCTCAGCACTGCATAATGCTCAGGGTGTGTATGACGGCGTTCTGCTTAATGCGGGCGGGTATACTCACACCTCTGTGGTTATTCGCGACGCAATCAGCGCTATTGATACTCCAGTGGTAGAGATTCATATCTCAAATATTGCCCAGCGTGAGGAGTTCCGCCATACTACACTGATTGGCTCTGTGGCTATTGGTAGCATTGTAGGCTTTGGTCTTAACTCATATCTACTTGGTGTAGAGGCACTTAAGTTGCACCTTAAGCAGTAGTCTATGGCTGAGCAGTTGAGAGATAAGGTGGCGGTTGGCGTGGTGTGGAGCGTGGCTGAAAAACTCGGCTCTATGCTTATGCAGATGGTTGTAAGCATTGTCGTTGCGCGAATGCTTATGCCAGAGGACTTCGGTGTGCTTGCTATTCTTACATTCTTTGCTGCTCTGATGGTCGTCGTTGTCGATAGCGGATTCTCGCAGACACTTATCCGCAAGAGCTCTCCGACTGATAATGACTACAAGTCGGTATTTCTCTTTAATGTCGTAACATCTGTAGTGCTCTATGTAGCAATGACGGCACTCAGTCCGGCTATTGCTTCGTACTATGACTTGCCGGTTATTACAAAGATAGCCCCTGTGCTATTTCTTATGTTGCCTGTAAACGCGCTCTGCGTTATTCAGAACACAATCTTTGCCCGACAGTTCCGCTTTGCAACGCTCTCTCGTATCAACTTCAGCTCTGCTGCACTTGCCGGTGTTGCCGCTATAGTTATGGCCTGGTCTGGTTTTGGCGTGTGGAGCCTTGTTGCTCAGCGACTTGTGCAGGTGACTGTCAAGGCCGCTCTGCTCTGGTGGCGCGGTGAGTGGAGGCTGCAGGGAGAGTTTGATAAGTCGGCTCTGGGCGCTATGAGCGGATTCTCGTTCCGCTTGATGGGTACAGATATCATTTCGTATCTATACAACAATATCTCGCAACTCTTTATCGGCAAAATCTACTCTGCATCAACTCTGGGATACTACAATCAGGCACAGAAACTAAAGGAGCTTCCGGTAACCTCTGTCGTTCAGTCGTTCCAGAGTGTTACATATCCGGCTCTTGCAAATGTTAAGGATAATAAGCAGAAGTTTGCAGATAGCTACCTGCGCGTGTTGGCAATCACTGCGGCAGTCATTGCGCCAATTATGGTGGGTATGGTGGCCGTTGCAGATGATATGTTTATGTTGCTACTCGGTGAGCGATGGATGCCTACAGTGCCATATTTTAAGATTCTCTCGTTAGCAGGTCTCTTCTATCCTATATCTATGATTGCCTATAATGTGCTTAAGGTCGCTGGTGATGGTAAGGTGATTCTCTCTCTGGAGGTGGTCAAGAAGGTTATTATGACAATCATTCTTGCCGTTACTATCCCGCACTCTGTTGTGGCCATTGCTTGGGGTATGGTCGTTATGGCGGTTGTGGAGTTTGCACTTAATGCAGCCTTTTCGCTCAGATTTGCACAGCTGAGAGTCTCTGACTTGTTTTTTACGCTGCTGCCTATAGCTCTACTTACGGTTGTAATGTTTGTTGCTGTTCGCGCTGTAGGACTCTATACTGCCCACTTGCAGATTTTTGTAAGATTTGTGGTGCAGATTGCCGTAGGTGTCTTTGTATATTGCGCTGGAGCAATAATCTTCAGAGTGAACTTTGTAAAGGATATCCTTCAGTCTCTACAGCGAATAGTATCTAAAAGGTAGCTATTTTATCTTGTAGACCTGCTCGTTTTCTCGTTGCATATTGTACCTCTCACGGGCATACTGCTCAAGGTACTCGTCGTACTGCAGACGGTGGATTATTGTGCTGTCTGCTTCAATCTGTTTTTTGTACTGATTGTGAAGTCTTGTCAGACGGTTTATCTCTCGCTTAGAGCGGATGATGCTCCACGCAGACTGAATGATAAAAAATAGGGTTAGGGCAGAGATGACAATAGTAATGATGCGCCAAAAGAGTAGTGACGCATCTGAAACTATATTACCTAAAAATCCCCACTTCTTACCCTTTGCCATTATGGTATGTGCATATATTTGTGACTCTGTATAGAGATGCTCCACTGCGGGTTGTTCTTTGCATACTCCACAATGCTGCTCATAATCTCATTTGATCGGCTCCACTCTGGCTGTAGGTAGAGTAGACACTCCTTAGAGACCTTTGCTGCATTGCTCTCTGCCCACTCAAAGTCCTCCTCGGTTTCAATAATAACCTTCAACTCATCGGCACGCGAGAAGGCCTGCTCTAAAGGTGGCTGCTTGCGCTTTGGCGAGAGACATACCCAGTCAAAGTGGCCACTGAAGGGGTGTGAACCTGATGTCTCAAGGAAAATCTTAAGCCCCTCTGCGTGTAGGCGCGTGGTTAGCGGCTCAAGAGGGTAGAGCAGTGGCTCACCGCCCGTAATTACTATAGACTGTGCCTTGCAGGCAACAGCGCGCTCAACAACCACGCTCATATCTGTAGGTGGAAAGAGTTTTGGATTCCAAGTGTACTTTGCATCGCACCACTTGCAACCAACATCGCAACCGCCAAGGCGTATAAAATAGGCGGGCTTACCAGTATGGAAGCCCTCGCCCTGTATTGTATAGAAATCCTCTACTAATGGCAGTAGTTTTCCGCCCTGTAGTACCTCGTTGTTATTCATTGTCAAGGACATAGATGTCTTTTAGTCCGCGACCAACCTGGTCGTAGTCAAGGCCGTAGCCTACGATAAACTCGTTGCCAATCTCCATTGCAACATACTTTATCTTACGGTCGTAGAGGTGCTTCTCTGGCTTGTAGAATAGAGTACAAACCTCAACACTTGCTGGATTGAGTGACTCAAGGTAGCTGACCATATGCTCAATGCTGTGGCCAGTCTCTACAATATCCTCCACAAGGATTATATCGCGACCTGTGATGTCAAAGTCAATGCCGAGCTTGCGCTCAACATTACCTGTAGACTGAGTTCCCTGATAAGATGACACCTGCATAAAGGTCATCTCGTTTGTAAATGTAACTTTTCGTACAAGATCCGAGAGAAATACTACAGCGCCGCACAATACACCCACAAAAATCGGTGGCTTTGCTGCTGTGGCATAGTCGTTATTCAGTCGCTGAGCAACTGCAGCTACTGCACGGTCAATCTCCTCTGCAGAAATCATCACCTTAAAGGTGCGATCTAATAGTTTAACCTTATCCATTTGGGTTGTTTGTTATTTGGGTGTTATTCGTATCTACCTGATTTAAGACGGTTTACCTCGTCAACAGTAAGGAATCGCCAAGCGCCACGCTTGAGATTCTTCTTTGTAAGACCGGCATAGTATACTCGGTCAAGCTTTGTAACCTGATAGCCCAGGTGCTCAAACATACGGCGCACAATACGGTTGCGACCAGAGTGAATCTCTACACCTACAGACTTCTTGTCATCCTTGAGCCAAGAGATCTCGTCAAAGTATGCCTCGCCATCCTCAAGTGTCACACCCTCGGCAAGAGTGTCAAAGTCGGCGCGTGTTAGCGGCTGGTCAAGTGTCACCTCATATACCTTCTTCTTCTTAAGTGAAGGGTGGGTAAGTGTGCGTGTAATATCGCCATCGTTTGTAAAGAGCAACAGTCCAAGAGAGTTCTTGTCAAGACGACCTACAGGATATACGCGCTCAGTGCAAGCGCCCTCAATAAGCTCCATAACGGTCTTTGCTGCGTGGTCATCCTCAAGAGTTGTTACATAGCCCTTTGGCTTGTTAAGCAGTAGGTAGACGTGCTTCTCGCCCTGAATCTTCTCACCATTAAAGCGCACCTCATCGCCAACCTTAACCTTTGTACCAAGCTCAGTGACAATTACTCCGTTGATGCTCACAAGACCTGCTGCAATAAGCTCATCAGCCTCACGACGAGAGCAGATGCCAGACTGTGCCACAAAACGGTTTAGACGAACCTCGCCAGTCTGCTTGTTAGGGTTGAATTTTGGATAGCTGCGACGCTCTGTTGTGCGAGGACGATCACTGCGACCCTCGGTGTTAGACTTACCAAATGGTTTGCCAGCGCCACGACCCTGTGGCTTGCCCTTAAAGCCGCCCTCTGTACGCTTGCCAAATGGCTTTGATGCTGCAGGACGAGCAGGACGAGCAGGACGAGCAGGACGAGCAGGACGCTCACCGCGCTCTGAAGGTGTATACTCGCCACGAAGGCGATTATCCTCTGTAAAATGAGGGTTGTATGATGCGCGCTTAGGTCGTGAGAATGGTCTCTCACCACGCTCTGTACGCTCCTTTGGAGCAGCAGTGCGAACGCGCTTATCTTTTGCAAATCTTGAAAGTGTTGACGAATTTTCTGTATTAAACTTTGCCATAGTACTATATTTTGGCTGCAAAGGTAGTTAATTTTTTTATTGCGTAGTCTTTATATGTGACAAATTAGCCCCTTTACTTCGTAAATAGAGCCAATTTGACGATTTTTGTGTTATAGATGATAGGTCTCTACTCCCTCTTTGCATTCATCGAAGGCTGCGAAAGAACTACACTTCCGGTGTCGTTGTAGCTGCCGATAAGTAGCCACGCAACGCGGTTAGAGAAGGAGTGGTTTGGCTCTACTGTTAGCTCAATGCCAGAGCGACCCTTCATAAGTACGCGCGACTCAGGGTAGTTAGGTATCACGCAGAGATCTATCCAACCCTTACGCGGAACCATATTTCCTTTAGAGTCAAAGTCCCAAGCATCCTCAAAAGTGTAGCGTATAGTGGCAAAATCTATACCCGTAGAGATTACCGGAATAACCACTACACCACCCTCAGCAGGTAGTGTGTACTCCTTCTGCTCAAACTCTACGCTTGGAATGTCACGCTCTGAATCAATCTCCTTGCTGCACGAAGTAAGTAAAGCAGCGCAGCAGAGCGCCATAATAAAAATTGCTCTTTTCATATTTGATGTAGGTGTATTATCACACAAAATTATAAATTTTGTTTCTGATTTCCAAATTTTAGGTATTTTTGCACTATGAACAGAGAGATTTTTAGAATAGCAATACCAAATATCATCTCCAGCATCACTGTGCCGCTGATGGGAATTTTCTCTACGGCAATAGCTGGTCATACGGGCGATAGTGCTGCAACAATTGGCGCACTTGCCGTCGGAGTTTCAATCTTTAATTTTATCTATTGGAACTGCTCGTTTATCCGTATGGGTACAAGTGGTATTACGGCGCAAGCCTTTGGTGCTCAGGATTTTGAGACTACAACAGCAATGCTCATTAGAGCTGTCGGCATCTCGGCTGCTCTGGGCGTTTTAGTACTGCTGCTGCAGTATCCACTCGGTGAACTTTCGCTCTGGATTATGAACGGTTCGCAGATGGTTTCGGACTACTTCTATGCCCGAATTTGGGCGGTGCCGGCAGGTATTATGCTCTTTGGTCTGAACGGTTGGTTTACCGGTATGCAGAATGCTGTGATACCTATGTGGACCTCTATCTTTATAAACATTCTGCACGTGTTGCTTAGTTTGTGGTTTGTCTTTGGCTTTGATATGGGTATTGTGGGTATTGCCTATGCCTCTGTTGTTGCACAGTGGAGCGGTATGCTACTTTCACTACTGCTGCTTGTGCTCTGTTTTAGAAAGACTCTGCATAAGATAGATATTGCTAAGGTATTGGATGTAAGTGCGTTGAAGGAGTTCTTTAAGGTTAATGGAGATATTATTATCCGTACATTCTGCATTGTTATGGTCTACACCTTCTTTACCGCCGCTTCTGCTCGTATGGGTAGCGATATTGTGCTGGCGGTAAATACTATGCTGCTGCAACTTTTTACTCTCTTCTCTTATATGAACGACGGCTTTGCATATGCTGCTGAGGCTCTTACAGGTCGCTTTGTCGGAGCAAAGGATGAACTCTCGCTTAGAAGGTGCATTAAGCGATGTGTCGTCTGGGCTTTAGGTACGGCTGTTGTCTGTATTCTTATCTACCTTTTCTGGTGGCAGGATATTATGGGAATGTTTGTCGGCGAAAAGTCGCAACTACCAGAGATTCTGACTGTTGCATCTGAGTATATCGGCTGGGTTATAGTTATTCCTATGGCTGCAGCACTCCCTTTCCTTATGGATGGAATTATGGTCGGAGCGACCCTTACACGCATACTTCGTAACTCTATGCTGCTCTCTACAGTTGCCTATTTTGGCCTCTACTACTCGCTCTATCCGATAATCGGAAACGATGCACTGTGGCTCGCCTTTACAGCCTATATGGCACTGCGCGGGATTGCTCAGTATTTTATGTCGGATAGGCTTGCAATGGTGTATGATAAGAGCTCGACACAATAGGCTGTTAGTCAATTGACAGCAGTCAATTGACCATATCCATCAGTAAACAGATGTCTATAAGGCTCGCCTTCACTGCTTCGCCTCGGCATAGTTCAAACAAGTTTGACTCTGCTCTCGGCTTAATCGCAGCGTCGCAACTACTGTCTTTTGACAACAAAATGATTTTATTGTCAAATACAGCATTGGTCGTATTTACTCTGCCCAAGCGTGGCG
>JAFOYS010000200.1 GCA_017391435.1 Alistipes sp.
ATAGAGAATCTATACGCCTGTGGAGCTGTTCTTGCGGGATATAATCCAGTAAAAGAGGGTTGTGGCGCTGGCGTGGCGATGCTCTCGGCGCTTAAAGTGGCAGATGATATTATAAACAGATAGAGCAATGTATCAGTATAGCGAAAATAATCTTGAGCAGTGTACCAAGTGTACCGTTTGTACAGTCTACTGCCCTGTGGCGGCGGTAAATCCGCTCTATCCAGGACCAAAGCAGGCCGGCCCTGATGGCGAGCGTCTGAGAATGAAGAGTCCACTCTTCTATGACGAAAGTCTGGCGATGTGTCTAAATTGCAAGCGTTGCGAGGTGGCTTGCCCATCGGATGTGCGCATTGGCGACATTATCCAGAGTGCGCGTATCAAGCATAGCAAGAAGAAGCCAGGTCTTCGTGAGTTTACACTTGCCAATACAGACCTTGTTGGCTCTATGGCAACGCTTGTCTCTCCAGTTGTTAATGCAACGCTCGGTCTTAAGCCTGTAAGACATATTGTTGAGGGTGTGATGAATATTGACCACCGCCGAATCTTCCCTAAGTACGCCTTTGGTACTTTTGAGGGTTGGATGCGCAAGCAGCGTAAAGTTCAGGCTCAGTTTACAAAGCAGGTGGCATACTTTCATGGTTGCTATGTAAACTATAACAACCCACCACTGGGCAAGGCCTTTGTTAAGGTTATGAATGCGCTGGGATATGGCGTGCAGCTGCTTGATAAGGAGAAGTGCTGCGGCGTGGCACTTATCTCTAATGGCTTTATTGAGAAGGCAAAGAAGCAGGCGCAGACAAATATCAACTCTATCCGTAAGGCTGTTGTAGAGAAGTCTCTGCCAGTTGTGGCGACATCCTCTACCTGTACCTTTACTTTGCGTGATGAGTACGAGCACCTTCTGGGTTTTGATAATAGGGATATTCGTGAAGGCATTGACCTTGCAACCAAGTTTATCTATAACCTGCTCTGCGACGGCAATCATACCCTTGCATTCAACCCTGATGCACCTCGTATCCGCGTGGCATACCATAGTCCTTGCCATCTTGAGCGTATGGGCTGGACTCCCTATTCTATTGAGCTACTGAAACTTATACCAAATGTAGAGTTTGTTAAGCTTGACTCGCAGTGCTGCGGTATCGCTGGTACTTACGGCTTTAAGAAGGAGAACTACGAGACTTCGCAGGCTATCGGCGCACCTCTCTTTGCCGCTATTGAGGCCTCAGAGTGCGACTATGTAGCTACCGACTGCGAGACTTGTAAGTGGCAGATTGAGATGTCAACTACCAAGCAGGTGTTGCACCCGATAGAGTTATTAGCAATGTTTTTATCGTAGTTTTGTCGTGATAGCGCGGATACCTACTTCCGCTAATAAAAAATACCTGCTGGGCTGTACTATTTGGTACTATCCTGCGCAGGTATTTTTTATTGAGCGTTGTATCTACCGCGCTCTGACGACAAAATGGGTGCTATAAAGTATTGAGATTAAGGAATTTAGTGAATTTAAGGAGTTTAGTGTTTTCGCTAATCTCCTTAATTTCCTTAACTTCTCTGCTCTATCGCAGTAGACGGAGTGTTGTAAGGCCATTCTGGCGGCCGACGATATAGCACAGAGCCTCGGTTGTTGGGGCGTTAGACTGTGAGAAGTTGGTCATCTGTAGCTCCATACCAAGCGCAAACTGCAGGCAGGAGAATGTATCTCCCACGCCCATCTTAGAGTTGTGGCTCTCCTCTGTAATGAATCGGTTGTTGCCAAGGTAGCGCACGGTGCAGAGTCTATCTGGAAGCCAACCAATCTGTAGACGGTCGCCCACATTAAGCTCGCTTGTAGCAATATGGTCCACATTGAACAGCTCAGATTCGCACTCGGTCTGCTTGCTCAGTTGACGGCAGAACTCGACCCAGTCGCCACCACAAGCGTAGCGAGATAGCACATCGAGTGTACGCAGAGAGATAGTATCATAACCGCGGGTAGAGTAGCCCCAGACGCGCTCAATAGTGCTCTCGGAGATGTGCTGGCGTTGTTCCATCTCAATAACGGCAACAAGGGCAAGGAAGTCGGCGTGTACTGCCAACCTCTTACCAAAACGCTCCTCTACGCGGGAGCGCAAAGCCGATACTTGTGGAATATCTCGTCTAATACTCATCGTGTTACAAAAATAATCATTATCTTTGACAATCAAAAATAGTAAAATGGAGACAGAGAGTGAGATAGTAGTTCAAGACTTTGCAAAAGTTGAGGCTGAGCAGGGCTTTCACAGCTTTAAGTTGTTGAGAACCACCGCAAATGCGCGTCTATATGTGGCGCACAAGCAGGGTAAGCGTTTTCTGATAAAGACAACAAAAGACAATACAGAGCTACAGCTTCGCCTGCTCTGGCGTGAGTATGAACTATCTATATCGACTACCCATCCGCATATTGTCCACACCTACACTTACGAGCAAAACTTAGAGGTCGGCGCAGGTATCGTTATGGAGTATGTAGATGGTCGCACGCTTGCTGAGTATCTTGCTGAAGCGCCCTCAAAATCGGAGCGAAATAGGGTCTTTAGAGAGCTGCTTTTGGCTGTCGGATATCTCCATAAGATGGGTGTTCTGCATAACGATCTTAAGCCAGAGAATATCCTTATTTCCCGCGCAGATAACTCCCTTAAACTGATTGATTTCTCTCTTGCTGACGACAGTATGCACTATGCACTCAAGAGTCTTGGTTGTACGCCTATCTACGCTTCGCCAGAGCTTCGTGAGAGGAGAGATAGAATAGACGCGCGCAGTGATATCTACTCTATAGGTGTGATTATGGAGCAGATATTCGGCCGTTCATCCATCTCTAAGCGGTGTATGGCAGCAAACCCAGAGTGCCGTTATGAAAATGTTGAGGCTTTAGATAGGGCGTTCAGGCGTAGAGATTTGCCATACTATGTTGTGGGCGTTATTGCCCTGCTGGCGGTGATAGTTACTCCGCTCATTAATGTTGTATATCAGACATCTGCAGCCAGGCAGCACGATCGGATCAAGCGTCAGATTTTAGAGCGTTTTGACCGTGAACTTACGGCGGTGTGTAGCACGGCGATGGTAAATGTTCAGAATAGCGTCTATGTTGAGTTTGCGACGATGAATATAGAGCTTATGAGGCAGAGGTGTAGCCGTCTGTTAGATAGTGTTGCTGAATCTTGCGGTGATGAGGATATTGTTGTGCAACTAAATATACGCTATCGTAACATCTTTTTAAAGGCGTGGAATGATGCAATTGAGTTGAATCTAAAGCAGGCTTTGCCATCGTATCATTTAGAGACTTCTCAAAAGTGTTGGCCATTCTATGACTCGCTGATAGACAATCGTTTACAGTTTGTAAATCCTCAAAATCTGCCTTAAAAGACAGTAAAAGACAACGCATTTTGTCGTATTTGTCGCTATTTATTTTTACTTTTGCTTTAGCAATAGCCCGAAAAATATAGGTTTTGTTGTGTTTTTATCGGAAATTTTTACTAAATTTGTAGAAATTTAGATAAACATACAAGTGTTTGTCCATCTCGCTGATGAACCTAGGA
>JAFOYS010000201.1 GCA_017391435.1 Alistipes sp.
AGATGTGTTGGAGATTTCCATCTTATACACGGGATAGGTTTCGCCGTTCACCTCGATGGTCTCCTTTGTCGAAACGGCGGACCTGCACAAAAACACGTGGTCGTTAGACATATCCTTAAACGCCACTAAACGATAATTCTCTGGATGAATTCCCTTTTTCATCTTGTTTGTGTTTTTAATAGTACTTAATGCGGCGCAAAGATAGTGAAAATTATTCAATTGGCAAATATTTTCTATAAAATTCTTATAAAACTACTATCGTTCGCTCCTCGGCCACCTAAAACCGAAGCTCAGCAGAACAAGCAGAGCAAGAGCAACATAGCACAAGGTCTCGGTCATCTCACCAATACGATACTGTGCATAGCCGAAGCCTAAGCAGACAACATTCTCGACAATAGAGTTCTGCACAGAGCCGCACCACGCAGCACTCTGGGCGGTAATCTGCGCCACAGAGCGAGGCAAGAGAAGCGAGGCTATATTTAGCACAATAATAAGTTGTGAGCTCAGAAGTGCCAGCGGCGTAGTAACGATACTGAGCAGCGAGACCACGCCAAAGCTATGTGAGACTATCGGCGCGGTAGCCAAGACCGAAGCGGTAGAGATTGCCGTCATATCTACTGCGCCCTTAGCCACGCCACCACAGCGTATAAGAGCAGTAACAGGCCGAGCGACAAAGAGTATTGCCACAACGGCCGTAAAGCTCAACTGGAAGCTCAGTTCAAAGAGCATATAGGGGTCAAAGGCGAGCATAACAAAGGCTGTAGAGCAGAGCGAATTTTCGGCCATATGGCGGCTCTTGGAGAGGTATGAGAGTTGCAGCACCGAGAACATAACCGCCGCACGGATAGCGCTTGTAGGCCATCCGCAGAGTGCCACATAGAGCCAGACGAGGGCTGTAGCGGCTATTGCCCTAAGGATATTTCCGCGCCAGAGAAAGATTAACGGAAAGAGTAGCAGGTTAAGCAGCGCAAAGAGCAGTCCCACGTGCAGACCCGAGACCGCCAGCAGATGAGACGCGCCACCCAAAGAGTAGTTCCTTTCGGTCTGCGATGCCGAGAGAGTCCTTGCACCCAGAGTTACGCTGAGCGCCACATCGCGCCCCTCGCTCTTTTCAGTAAGGCTCATAAGTCTCTCCACGGCGCGGCTATGGAGGCTCTCTCTGCGGGCTGGGGTATAGCTCTCAACAGCCGAGCGTCTAACGGTCACGCGGCCCGAGAAGCCCTGGCGGTACATAGATTGGGCATAGGAGTCGTTGCTTGCTGTAAATGGCCTCACGACACCACTAAGGGCAATAACATCGCCCTGGCGAGGCACGAGCGTTGAGTCGCAAGCAATACGCACCTTTGCCCTACAGCGGCGGTGATTGCAGAGCAACACATCGGCAGCGTTTGTATTATAACGGCCGTAATCGCGACTCTGCTCCGTAACCTTAACAACAAGGTGTAGCTCTCTATTCTGTGGCAATAGTTGGCGGTGATTTAGCGCAAACACAAAGCCTCCAAAGGCAAAAACTGCCGCGAGAGCCACAGCCCTATAGCCTCTTGCCACAACCATAGAGAGCAGCGAGAGAACGAGCCAGAGTGCCCAGTGCGCCGTAAAGTGTGACGAGAGTACGATACCGCAGATAAAGGCGAGCGTAATCGGCACCATAGGCATAGCGCGTAGACGGGAGGCGATATTTGCGACTGAAAAGGTAAGCATAGACAAAGTTATACAATAAAGAGCATATATGCAACTCTATGCCACAAACAAAATATCCACCCTACTTACGCAAGGTGGATAGTACAGAACTTTGGCAGTAGACTAATCGTCGTAGCCGATAAGCTTACCGTCCAATGTAAATACAAGCTCAAGGCCATTTGAGAGCTTAACCTCGTAGTTGCGAGTATCACGCTCAATAGATAGAATAGTTGCCTCTGGATAGCTCTTCTGAGCATACTGAACGATATTTGCAGGGATAACCGACTGCGGCACACCTACGCGCTTGTTTGAGATCTTTGTCCACTGGCCAGAACCGTTAAATTCAATCTGTGTGCCATCCTCTAATCGCACCTCGTAGTCAGTATCGAGAATCTCTCTATCAACATTTGCATAGAGCAAAGCCTTGCCTGCAAAATTATTAGCAATAAAAGTCTGAGCCGCCTTTGGCATCTGTGAAAGCTCAATTGGACGCTCGTCAGCACTTGCAACATATGCAAAGCCGAGCAGAAGGGCAAAAGTCAAAATAAATCTTTTCATTGTTTACAGTTTTTAGTTGTTTTCTGCTATATCAACGCACAACATTGCGCAAATATTGTACAAAATTAAATATTTTTTGCAGAAAAATCACTTTACCCACTTTTTTTTGCAAAATATTCGCAAAAAATCCCAGCAACGAACATTGCTGGGATATATTTGTAGTGGCAACTGAGTTAGAAGAGGAAGCCTGTGTTGATATAGAAGGCGCCCTTACCGTCCTGCTGGCGAAGCTTACCTACAGGCAGACCATACTCAAAGGCTAC
>JAFOYS010000202.1 GCA_017391435.1 Alistipes sp.
AGTGGTCTGCTCAGTGCTAAAGTCGTTGTAAATGGTATAGTGGAAATTAACATCTGTCACAGATGCCATCAGAGCCTCTATGGTCTGAAGAGTGGAGTCTATAGAGTCCTTAACAGGTGTAATTATATGCAGGTTTTTCATTGACCTGTTGATTGTTTATGAAAAATATTATACCTTTGTCTGGTTACAATTTACGCAAAGATATATGAAAAAAATTAGATTTACAATAGTATACCTCTTTTTAGTGATCTGCCTAATGAGTTACGCCGTCTCGGCAAGACAGACCCGCGAGGAGTATATAGAGAAGTACAAGGCTATAGCTGTTGCCCATATGGAGAAGTATGGTATTCCGGCGAGTATTACAATGGCGCAGGGCATCCTTGAGTCAGACGCTGGTAATAGCCCACTATCACTCTCGTCAAACAACCACTTTGGTATCAAGTGTAAGAAGCACTGGACCGGCCGTAAGGTCTACCACGATGACGATGCTAAGGGCGAGTGCTTCAGAGCCTATCCATCTGTAGAGGCGTCGTATGAGGACCACGCAGTGTTCTTGGACTCCTCGCCACGCTATGACTCACTGTTTAGCTACCCCTCTAACGACTATAAGAGTTGGGCGCGAGGCCTTAAAGCTGCGGGCTATGCAACAGCACCAGACTATGCACAACGATTAGTCGCTATTATTGAGAAGTATAAGCTCTATACACTTGATCAGCAGGATGGTGCGGCAATCTACTCGTCAGGTAAGCACGCCCGTGAGAATGCTGAGTGGTTTGCTGCTCAGAGTACTATTACGCTTCAGCAGATAGAGGATCCGTTTAATGTTACTATTAACGCGCATAAAGGTTATAGCATCTATCGTATTAATAGAACCTGCTATGTGCTTGCAAAAGAGGGTGATACCTACGCCTCGCTGAGTAAGGTTTTTGCCATTTCGGAGAGCAATCTTCGCAAGTTTAATGATGTCAAGAAGCGAGATACACTTCCTGCTGGCGCTATGGTCTATATCGAGCGAAAGAAGGAGCGCTGGCTCGGCGAGCAGCTGCTTCATACAGCTAGCCCTGGCCAAACTCTGCACACTATTAGCCAGAGCTACGGCATCCGCCTTGCTCGTCTTGCTCGCCTTAACCACACCCGCCCCTCTCGCCCTCTTACGGCCGACCAAACTGTTCGCCTAAGATAAGAGAGATTATAAAGCCAATAGCAAAAAAGAGATGTCAACTGACATCTCTTTTATTATCTATGTAGTATCTACTAATGGTGGCCGAGCTTGTAGCGGATAGCGTCGAGCATATCTGTAACGGTAAGCTCAAGGTCCCACTTTGGCTTCCAACCCCACTCCTCGCGAGCGCAGCTATCGTCAAGATAGTTTGGCCAGCTGCGAGATATCTGATCCTTAACTGGGTCAATATCGTAGTCCATAGTAAACTCTGGAATGTGCTTCTTGATCTCGGCAGCAATAATCTCTGGAGTGAAGCTCATAGATGCCACATTGAAGCTGTTGCGGTGCACAAGCTTCGCAGGGTCTGCCTCCATCAGCTCGACAATAGCACGCAGAGCATCTGGCATATAGATCATATCCATATATACATCGCTCGGTACGGCACAAGTGTACTTGCCGGTGCGAATAGCCTCATAGAAGATCTCTACAGCGTAGTCCGTAGTACCACCACCTGGCAGAGTCTTGTTAGAGATAATGCCTGGGAAGCGCAGTGAGCGGGTGTCAATGCCGTACTTCTGTGTGTAGTAGTTGCTCAGCAACTCGCCGGTAACCTTACAGATACCGTAGATTGTTGTAGGCTGCATAATAGTATCCTGCGGAGTTCCATCCTTTGGAGATGTAGGGCCAAAGGCACCGATAGAAGATGGGGTAAACACAGCGCAGTTGTGCTGACGAGCTACCTCAAGAGCATTGAGCAGCGCACCCATATTAAGTCCCCACGCCATCTGTGGATTGCGCTCACCTACAGCCGAGAGGAGCGCTACAAGGTTGAATATGGTGTCGATATTGTAACGAGCGACTACCGAGGCCATATTTGTTGGATTAAGCGCATCAAGCACCTCAAAAGGACCATCCTCAGAGAGATTTCTACACTCACGAACATCAGTGGCTACAACATTGTGAGCGCCATAAACCGAGCGCAAATATGGAACCAGCTCAGAACCGATCTGTCCACCAGCACCTACAACAAGAATCTTTTTCATAGCAATAGTTTAGGATAACCGTAATTTTTCCGAAAGGTAATAATTTTTTTTGCAAAAAAATGTCATTA
>JAFOYS010000203.1 GCA_017391435.1 Alistipes sp.
CTGCCATATCATCCCCATACCTTTTTGCTTCGTGCTCGTGTTTTATGTTATTAGTGATTATGCAAGAACACTGGCATTCTGTAAATGAAGCAATTCTTATAGGTGGATATAAAGAAATCTTTTCATAAAAAAGTGGATTGTTTATGCAAATATAGCATAAGCAATCCACTTTTCCAATTTTTCCCTACAAATCAAGGCTTTACTACACGATATTTCTCTTTCAGCAGCTCCACAACAGCATCTGTCGCCTTTGGAAATACCTTGCGAAGGTCAATCTCGTCGGTAGTAGTAAGTATACCCTTCAGGTTTCTCATAAATGTATCCTTAATCTCTGTAGCAAGGTTTACCTTCACAATACCGTTCAGAATAGCCTGTTGCACCATATCGTGAGGAATGCCAGAGCTTCCGTGTAGCACAAGTGCTACATCGGTTACGGCGTGAATCTGCTGCAGACGCTCAATATCGAGCTTTGGGGCCTGCTTATAGAATCCGTGTGCCGAGCCGATAGATACAGCAAGGGCATCTACGCCCGTCTGCTCAACAAAGAGCTTTGCCTGCTCTGGAGTTGTAAAACCTCCGCCCTGCTCCTGACCAAGCTTTGCCACATAGCCAAGCTCCGCCTCAACATTAACACCATAGCGTGCCGCCATCTCAACTACGCGGCGCGTTGTCTCAACATTAACCTCAAAGCTCTGCTCACTTGCATCAATCATTACTGAGTCAAAGCCCGCATCAAGGCAACGCTCAACAATCTCAACGCTGCCACCGTGGTCAAGGTGTATCCAGCCCTGAACGCCATAGTCCGCAATTGCTTGACGAGCCATAGCAACTGCCTGCTTAAGGCCCATATAGTCTATACTTGAGCGGGTAAGTTGCAGAAGAACTGGCGAGGCTGTCGCCTGAGCCGCACGCATAACAGCTTGCAGAGTCTCAAGATTATAGAAGTTTGTCGCAAGCACCGCACATCTATCCTGCTGGCACTGCTTAAGTAGTTGCTTCACATTCATTTTTGTCTCTCTTTTAAGAATAAGTGTTCAAGAAGTAGAATAATGATAATACCCATCACAAAGCCGTTACCAACAATTGGGCGGAGCAGTGACGGAATGGTAGATAGAGCCGACTGCGGAGCAAAAGATAGTATTACGGTAAACATAATAGGTATTGCAAGCACCAGCCCATCTTTAAACGACTTTACAGCACCGCTACTCTCTGCAAGGTGCAATCCTGCAGCCACCTGCGTAGCCATAAGATAGAGCAGCACCACACCCATAACCGGTTGCGGGATTGTCAGCAGCACAGAGACCACATCTGGCAGAAAGGCCAAAACTATCATCGCCACCGCTGCAGGGATAACCGTATATCGCGAAGCGCAAGAGGTAGAGGCTACAACACCTGGCGAGAGCGAGTAGTCTACAGGTCCTAAAACGCCTATAGCACCAGCGACAACATTCATCAAGCCCTGAATGACCATACCTCGGCTCTGACGGCGACCCATATTATCTGCCGCAGTAAACTCACCAAGCGACTGCACCGAGCCTACCTGATTGATAAAGAGCGCAATATAGCAGAAGATAAAGGCAATAACCACGCCGGCGTCAAACTCCACACCGCCAATAAACAGCTGTGGAGCAACGCTATCAGTGACAAAGGTCTTTGGGAAGCCTACCATAGAGTAGTAGAACAGAGAGCCGAGAATCATCGCCACAATCACCACCATAGACTTCCACACACCCCTTAGTAGATTATTTGCCACAGCCATAGCCACAACCGTAACCACTGCAAAGACCATTGATAGCAGCTGGTGGTCAGCATCGCTGAATATCATTCCCACAATAGGCTTTGCCATAGTAAAGGATATCAGCACCACAATAGCCACAACAATTCTCGGAGTGAAAATTTTCTGGACTTTGCTCATAAGTCCCACAGCTGCTAAAAGTGCTATTATTGCGCCACCGATAGCCATAGAGGGGTAGATTGCCTCACTGCCACTACCCTGACCCTTTGCAGCAAGCACACCCATAAGCAGCACCGCCGCAGGGCCTGCAATAAGTGGTAGGCGATGACCCCACAGAGAGTTTACTATCATCACTATACCCATAAGGGCAAAGAGTTTCTGAGTGAAAAATAGCGTCTGACCCTCTGGAGCAACAAAGGTACTTGTAAGAACTACAGGGATACAAATCATCAACCACTGTAGTCCGTAGAGAGACATCGCCCCAAAAGCGGGGCGATCGTCTATTTTATACTTAAAATCCATTATAAGTTTTTAAGATTTGTTTACGAAATTACTTCAAACAACCTCTTACTTACACATCTCCTTGATAAGCTTAGTAGCAAGTACTGGATCGTCTGTTGTAATGTAGTCAACGCCCTGCTCAATAACCCAACGAAGCTTCTCCTCATCATTTACAGTCCAAACATTCACTGTAAGGCCGCGCTTCTGGCAAGACTTAATCCACTTTGGTTTCTTCTTAAGCACATCATACTTATAGTCAATACCAGAGATACCCATACCCTTTACATATGTTGCATCGTAGTCGCCATTAAGATATGCAATAGGAGTACCCTCTGGAGCTACTCGCTTAAGCTCAAAGCATACCCACGGACGGAAGGCAATATACTCAACCATATCGTTAAGACCATACTTTGCCACCATCTCAACGGTCTTCTGAACAATCTCAGTCTCCTTCTCAGGTGTGTAGTGGTTCTTAATCTCAATAATGAGCTTTGTCTTCTTGCTCTTCTTTGCCTGCTCAAGATACTGCTCAAGCGTTGGAAGAGTCTCGCCATTCTCAAGCGGAATTGCAGTAAGCTCCTCGTATGTGCTCTTCTGAATATTCAGACGAGGGATATCCTCACCCTTGCGATAGATCTTATCTGGGTGCAGACCTCCGTGCGCCACAACAATAACTCCATCCTTTGTAAGGTTAATATCACACTCCGAACCGTAGAGACCCAACTTCTGCGCCTGCTTGAGCGCCTCAATAGAGTTGCGGCAAGAGCCTTTTGTAGCGTGATAACCACGGTGAGCAATAACCTGAGGCTGTGCAAAAGCTGCAACAGAGATAAGTGCAGCAGCTGCGACTGTAAGAATCTTTTTCATAGTCATTTACATTTTAATCAGTTTTAGTATAACAAAAGTAGAAATTTTCTTTAAAATTAGCAATTTATTCCACAAAAAATATTATCTTTGTCACCAATAGGACTAATTACTTAAAAATATGGCTAATAAAATTTCTGTATCTGTAATGTGCTCAGACCTTATGAATCTTGAGCGCGACATCAAAACCCTTGAGCGCAACGGTATCGATTGGTTGCATATTGATGTTATGGATGGTCATTTTGTTCCAAATATGACATTTGGACCAGACTTCCCTAACGCAATGCACAAGGTTACTGACCTTCCTCTTGACATTCACCTTATGTGTGAGGAGCCAGAGTTTATCTGCTCAAAGATTGACGTTCACGCTGGTGATATTGTCTCTACACACGTTGAGCTTGACAAGGATCTGAGCGAGTTTGCTGCAGACATCCACTCTAAGGGCGCACTTTTCGGTGTTGTTATCAACCCTGACACCCCTGTTGAGGCTGTTGCTCCACATATGGCCTATACCGATATGGTTACCCTAATGCTTGTTCACCCAGGTTTCTCTGGTGCTAAGCTTGTTGACGGCATTCTTGACAAGGTTGGTCTGATGCGCCAGTGGCTTGATAGCAACGGCTATGAGAAGGTGCTTATCAGCGTAGACGGCTCTGTATCTTGCGAGCGTGCAGAACTTATGGCAGGTATGGGTGCCAATGTATTTGTTGGTGGCACTGCTGGCATTTACCGCAAGGGTATGTCACTTGACGAGTCTATTCCACAGCTTCGCGCAGCTATCTCTAAGTAGTATGAGCGAGCGCCAAAACGAGTATTCAATTTTCTGCAGCAGCAGGAGATTGAATACTCTTTTTACACCCATCCCGAGGCTCCAACCATCGACATTGCCCGTCAATATTGGAGGCAAGATGGCTCTAAGCACTGCAAGAACCTCTTCTTCCGCAACCACAAGGGCAACCGTCACTACCTTGTCGTCTTTGATAGTGACAAGAGTCTTGCCATACACGACCTTGAGCAGCGACTACATCAGGGTAAACTCTCCTTTGCCTCTGAGCAGCGTATGGAGCGATATCTCGGTCTTAAACCTGGCTCTGTATCCCCATTTGGGCTTATAAATGACACTGAGAACCACGTACACCTATTTTTAGACAAGAACCTGCTTGATTACCCCTCGCTGAGCTTCCACCCTAATGACAATCGCGCAACGGTGGTTATCAGCCAGCAGATGTTTGCTAAGTATCTTACAGCTGTAGGAAATAGTTTTGAGTACATTGAGTTATACTAAAAAACGAGGTCCTAAGACCTCGTTTTTTGTTTATTCTGTAAGCTGCACCTGTTCCTGAACAACCGAGGCGCTATTATCAAGCACCGAAGCCTCTGGAAGCGCAGGGGTGTTGTGTGTAATAATGCTATCAACAATAAACCTTGTAAAGCCTCTCCACGGCAGTACTCCAAAGTACTCCTTATATCTTAGCTCAACAACCTTACCACCCTGAAGCATAAGCTTTTCTGCCAGAGCAGCATTCTCAACAGAGAACTCAAACTCATAAGACTGAATAGAGCCAGCGGCCTTTGAGCGGATACCAGACTGAATCAGTTTACCCTCGTAGGTCTTGAATATAACACCCTTCTTGACAACATAGTTTAGCTCGCCACTCTTAACGCCCTCACCAAAGACAAAGTAGAAGCGGAAATAGAAGGCGCCAACACCTATTGCAATAAGTAACGCCAGAACAATTAGTGCACCTTTTCTCATAACTCTACAACTCTATACCTAAATTAAGTTTAGCTTCAACAGGATTTGCATAGATACCAAGCAGAATCTCACGAGCCGCATCCTTATCTACACCCATAACCTCAAACTGTGCGTTTGAACGGACAAGATAGAGAGCAAACTGCTGCTCAGCAGCGGCTGTATAGTACCTCTCAAAGCGACGAGTACCGTGCTTGATATCGTATGCTATATAGTTTGTATCGTAGAGCTTATAGCCCTTAGTGATACGAACATCCATAATCTCAGCAAGTGCCTTACACTGCTCAGCACGCGGAAGAGCGGCAACACTCTCAAGCTCCGCTGTGGTTATAGGCTCACAGAAGGTAAGATTTGCATCACCCTTATAGGCTTTAATACCTGTAAGAATGCTCAAGAAGTCCTCATTCTCGGCCTTATGATACGGTGTACCATTCTGTCGGCGGCAGAGCTCTACAGCCTTAAAGACATCGCACGGCTCATACTGGTAGCTGATAGCCACAGGGGCAATATGCAGCTGGCTGAAGTTCTCTACAAAATCACTTGAGCCACTGAGTCCGAACATCTTGATAATTCCTGGCTCTGTCATATCGATACCATCCTTTGTTCGGCCATTTCGCTGAGCAATCCAAACAGAGCGACCAACATCACTGATTCTGTGGCGGATATACTCTGAAAGGTGGCGAGAGTTCTCCAAAAACTCACGCATAGAGACATCATCCTTGCGGATAACCTTAATCATATAGTTGGCCTTGCAGAGCTCAAAGACAAGTGGCGTACGCAGCAGATTATCACCCAGCGAGATATCCGTTGTTGGCAGATTGTTATCAAAAAGAGCGTACTGCATCAACATTGCGTCAAGAGTGATATCTCTGTGGTTAGAGACAAAGAGCCAACCATTTGTGTCAGAGATATTTCCACAACCCTCAGTAGTAAACTTTCGCATAGTTCTGTGAATAATACCACCTATTGCGGGGTACATTATCTTGCGCTGAATATCGTCAGTAGTACGGCAGGAACTGATAAGACTTCGCACCTGCTCAATGTCCAGATTTGGGAATACAAACTGTGCCGCAGGGATAAGGAGCGGATCGGAGGCAATCTTCTCCACAACCGCAGGAATCTCCTCATCGTGATAGGCACGAATGTCATCAAAAAATGATTGAGTATTTTCCATCATCAAAAATATTTTCTTTTGCCGACTACAAGCTGTTTGACGGTACCGGTAGCCAACATTGTGTGCAATATACTTTGCAAAGGTAACAATTTTTTTGCAATTTGTGCAAATATACACAATTATTTAGTATCTTTGCGTTGAATATTAGGCTCAAACAATATTCGTAAAAAATAGAGATACCTTTAATATTATTTAAATATGGCTAAAACAGAAAGACTCTTAAAGCGTATGGTAGAGCTTGAGGAGCAGACAGGTGTTAAGCGCACCATTTTTGCTGCCTGCCCTAACTCTTCTGCTGTAATTCGTGCATCTATCCGCTCTGCAAAGCGTAACAATGCACCTATCTACTTTGCAGCAACCCTTAACCAGATTGACACTGATGGCGGTTATACCGGTATGACCCCTGCAGACTTTGTTAAGGTTTGCCGTATGGAGTGCGAGGCTATTAACTTCACTGGCGACTGCATCATTGCTGTTGACCACGGTGGTCCTTGGCTCAAGGATAAGCAGAACACTGAGCGTTGGGAGACCGAGCGCGCAATGAACGCTGTAAAGGCATCTTTTGAGGCTGCTATCGCTGCTGGCTTTGACCTTATCCACGTAGACCCTACTGTTGACATTAATGTTCCTAAGGGCGAGGTTATTGATATTCACCTTGTTGTTCGTCGTACAGTTGAGCTTATTGAGCACTGCGAGAAGTATCGTCGCGCAAACAACTATCCAGAGATCTCTTACGAGGTTGGTACAGAGGAGGTTCACGGTGGTCTTGCTGATGACACTGTATTTGACACATTCCTCGTTGAGCTTAAAGAGGGTCTTGCCGCAGTTGGACTAAGCGATGTATGGCCTTGCTTTATTGTTGGTAAGGTTGGTACAGACCTTCACACAACTCTCTTTGACGGTGAGGTTGCAAAGAAGCTCACTGCAAAGGTTCGTCCTCTTGGCAGCTATATCAAGGGTCACTACACTGACGGTGTAAGCAACCCTCAGGACTACCCTCTCTGCGGTATGGGTGGTGCAAATGTTGGTCCAGAGTTTACTATCAGCGAGTACGAGGCTCTTGAGGAGCTTGAGGCTAAGGAGGTTGAGTACTACAACGCAGGTAGAGTAGCTATGCTCTCTAACATTACAGAGGTGCTCACTCGCCTTGTTTACGAGTCAAACCGTTGGAAGAAGTGGTTGCTTGAGTCTGAGAAGGGTGTTGACTTCTACGATATCGACCCTGAGCGTCGCGCTTGGCTCGTTAAGACCGGTTGCCGCTACATCTGGCAGAAGCCTGAGGCTCTTGTAGCTCGTAACTCACTCTACGAGAACCTTAAGCGTGTAGGTATGGATCCTGAGAATATTGTTCTCGACCGCATTGAGCACGATATGGACAAGTACTTCTACGCATTCAACATTGTTGACCTTAACAAGATGCTCTAATTAACAGATAGATA
>JAFOYS010000204.1 GCA_017391435.1 Alistipes sp.
AATGCCCTCAAGAATTGACATAATCGCCTGCTGTGGACTCTTCATCAGCGAGTACTGCCAAGTGTTAATCCAGATTGGGAAGTAAGGTGCAGAATCTACATCGCAAAGGTGGTAGCGAAGAAGGTTCATAAGTGATGTCTTACCACTACCCCACTCACCCTGAAGGGCGATGGTAATAGGTGTATCGGTGAGGCGAATGTACTTAATAAGCGCATTTTGATACGCCTGAATACCAAAAAGATCTGCCTGCGAATGTTCGCGAGGTACATCTATAATACTTGACTTCATTTCTGTTTAATTTTCAATAGTATATTTTGTAGTATAGTACTCTGTTGTTGGGACAACTGCCACAACCTCTACCCAGAGATAGTTTGTATATCTCATACGCTCGTTCTCAAAGGCAAGGTAGACAGTCCTTGTACCCTTCATAGGTATGCGACCACTGCAAGACTGGGTGCCGACAGTAGAGTAGTCTACATCGTAGCTAAGCAGCGAGGCCGCCTTTGTACCATCTTGGAACTGCTTTGCCTGACTCTGACTGCGGAAGAGATACATATTGCAGTATGCATCCTCCTCACGCAGTGGGCGGTTGTCGTCAAGTAGTGTATTGAGCAATCCGTTGCTTGATGAACGCTCATAGAGAGGTAGTCCCAAGAACTTTATACGCGAATATGAGCGTGTCAGGTTGTCGTGAAACTCTCCATCGCTTGAGCGGTCCTGCTCGCTTGTAGCAATACGCATAGTGTAGAGGATATCTGTCGTTCCAGCAGGCACCTGCACAGGCACAAGGGCCTTTGCGCTACCCGAGAATGCAGCCTTTAACTGTCCGCGGAGGGTAAACTTGCGAGGCTGCTCAAAGCAGTTGTGCATCTTCACACCCGTAACACCTACAGCACCAAAAGCACCCTTTGTGCTCTCTACCTGCTCTGCAAGCACCTTTGTAGCATCTGTAAGGCGAGAGATCTCGGTAATCTTGTAGTTAATATCGTAGCTGATATACTGCGTACCCTTTGGATTGACCTCAACAAGGTAGATGGCAGTATTGTTAATAGATAGCGAATCCTTTACCTTTGACTTGCCGCTGTATGTCTTAACAACCTTACGGCTATCGGCATTGCTGATTTTTACAACAATCGGCTGAGTGCCCGAAACACTCCAACGCAGTTTCTCACCCCTCTTTAGGTATACAGGAAATACCTCTGTCTTCTCAAAGAGTTTGTCCTCGCAACTGTATGGAGTAATCTTGAAGTCCGAAATCTCCGCCTCAGCGCGAAGAACAATATCCTCTCGCAGTTTTGCAATGCGAGCCTTGAGCGCGTCGCAGGCTGCAATCTGCTCTACGGTCAAATCCATAGGATTATAGTCGTAATAGAGATCCTTTCCTACATTATAAATCTCGCGAATCTGAGTGCCGTCAAAACTCTTCCAATCTGACTGATTGACAACCTTCTCTAACTCTATAACCTTTGCAAAGACCTCGTTATACTGCTCAATAGTCTGCTTTGCCACTTGGCTACCACAACCGCACATAAGCAGTGCTGAGAGTACAACACCATAAAATCTCTTCATTTTTCTCATTGTTACAATTTTCTACTACAATACTACCTCAAACTTACGAACAATGCTCATAAGATGCTCTTCATACTGTGCAACCTGCTCATTTACAGGCTCAATAACGCTACCGGCAACGCTAATCTTATGACGATAGTCGGCAGCCTGTTTTACAAGTTCATCGCGCTGGGCGACATTCTGGTCTACTTTCTTCTGTAGCTCACTCTTACGGCTAAACTGCACAAAGGATAGCGAGGCAATCTCCGTTTCAGTTGCTGCAATAATCTCGTTTAAGGCGGCAATTCTCTGCTCAATGCCTCCAAGTTCACCCTTCAGCTCGTTTACAACATCTGTTACAGCGTTGTAGTTGACAGCCTGGCGACTCTTGACAATTGTTGTTACGGCCTTGAGCATAAGACCCACAGCGGCAACCTTACTACGAACGCTTACAGCCTCTGTAGCCAGCTGCGTGAAGTCATCCATCAGCGATGAGTCTTTCTCACGCAACCTCTTTGACACCGCCTCAAACTGATCGTCCTTATATCTCTCAACCATTCCGTCGGCATAGCGTCTGAGCATTCCGTGCAGCTGGATAGATGGGCCGATAAGTGGAGCATACTTATCCAGCGTGTCAAAGATATAGTTCAGCGTCTTGTCAAACTCGTCTATCTTCTCCTCTATCATCGCCTTCTTACCCTTTACAGTTATCAGGCGCGAGATAAAACCCTTCTGCGTGTTACGGTCCATCAGCACATTGGTAATCTTAGGCATTGACCGAGCTGCACTAACCCCCGCCGCAGCGCCCTTTGCCGCAGCTGCGCCAGGAACGGCCAACATAGCCACCGAGCCGATACTCTGAACAAGCATATCTCCCGCATCGGCAAGTAGAGCGACAGACTCCTCCTTATTACTCTCAATCTCATAGCGCAGACGAGCCTCGGTAACAAATATAAAGCTCTGGAGCAGTGAGGAGTAGACATCTCGCAGAGAGGCCTTCTGCTCCTCTGACTCCGCCGCAGCTAATGAACGATAGAGGCAGAGCATAATGTTGTCTACCGCCATCAGCGTCATTGTTGGCGACTGAACATACTTAAGCACCTGCAGCTGAGAGTTCAGTGCAGAGATTACCGCTGACGGAGCCCCTACTTGCAGAGTCATCAGATAGTCGCTTAGCGAATCTAATGTCTCTATTGACTGCACTCTCTTCTCCGCACTCGGCACAACCATAGTCGTTGCTACCTGCTCAGACACCTGAGACTCTGGCTGCGGTTTTAGCGGCTCCGCAGAGTCCTTGTCGTCCTGCTTCTCTCGACTAAACACATCCGAGATGGTCTCTGAAACCTCAGAGACCACCTCGGTTACCTTGCCGATATCTATCTTCTTTAGAGAATCAAGTATCTTAAGTGCCATAACTCCGTAATTTACCTACAACGCTTCAGTGAATCTTTTGCGCTCTCTATCTGGCGCTTGTAGCCCTCAATCTGACGGTCGTGATAGGCAGCCTTGTCAATCTTGTACTTGCGATAGCTTGCCTTTGAAGATGGCGACGATGCACTCTTAATCATTCGTGCATAATACTCATTATCTCTCTTTTTAGCCTCCTTCTCCCTTGCGATAGATGCACGCAGGTCGATAATTCTCTTCTTGTAATACTCCTTGCTCATAACTCTCTATTATTTAGATTTCTTTTTGCCAAATACGCCCTTCAGTATTGCGCCACCAATCTTGCGCTGTAACCCCTGCTTTGTTGTTGGTACACCAACCTTGCGGGCAATCTTTGTCTTTAGTCCGCTTATACCTACAGCACGCTTTAGCGAAAATGATAGTCCTGGAATCTTCATTGTTTATACCTTTTGCCCCGCCTGAGCATTAAAGTTGGTCAAAATTATTCCCAAACACC
>JAFOYS010000205.1 GCA_017391435.1 Alistipes sp.
AATGGGTTTGGCTTCTGCGGTGGGGTATACTCGCGACCCTCCTCCTCGGCCTTCTTGCGCTCGCGCTCCTCCTTCTCACGCTCCTTCTGCTGCTCCTTGGTCTCAACGAGTTTCCAAGCTAATTTCAGCGGCTCTGTGGTCGGTACCAGCTGGCGGATAGAGTCATGCTTGTGGTAGGTTATAGTACCCTTAATGGTATCTGGAAGGTTCTCGGCTGCGACATTGAGCCAGAGGTTCAGAGTATCCTTACCCTTTGTGCGAGGGTCGTAGATAATCTTCTCTGACGGTATAGAGTCCAGACGGATAGAGTCTATCTGTGGCAGGGCGGTGTTGAAGTAGAGGGTTATCTGCTTGCAGTCTGGACGCTTTGCCTCTACAAGACGCTGAGCTTTGAAGGCCTTGTCAGTAAACATACGGAAGTAGAGCTGCGGGTCGGCAGAGGGGTAGTGACGCAGTGAGTCAAACCAGATAGCAAATGGTGGCATTGTGGCTGGGTTGTAGACTGTGTCAAGGATACCCACAAGGTCTGTTCCTGGCTCGTACATCTGGTTGTCGTTCTTATCTCCAAAGGCGTAGATGCGGTAGGCCACAGGCTTGAGGTTCTGGGCAATGAAGATTCCGTTGTTCTGTGCGCGAGCAATAACATCTGGCTTGCGGTTGAAGATTGTAGAGTCGTACTCTGGCGTCACGGGCAGTGAGTCGGCAATGTAGAACCAGAGGAATGTGCGGCTCACAGAGTCTGCCTTGTATGAGTCGGCAGTATATCCCGAGCACATCAGCGAGTCTACAGTGCTTCCCGTAGAGAATACATAGCGCATAGCGTTGATAGGGTTGCCCTCGTTGTTATCACGAATGGCAGAGCCGAGGTCTATGGCGTAGGTGGTGTTCTCCTTGAGCGTGTCGCGGATAGTGAGGACAATGCCCTTACCGCGAGTGGAGATAAGTGGCATCTTCTTCATCTGCGGAGAGGTGAACATCTCCTTGTTCTGGTCCTTAATCTGCACATACTCGTTGAACTCGATGTATATCTTCTTCTCGGCAAAGTTTGTGGCAAAGTTACCTGGGGTGATGTTGACAATGACAGGTGGCAGGGTATCCTTCGGACCACCCTCGGGGCTCATAATGTTGGCGCAGCGGGTAAGAAACGCGCCCAAAAAGAGGAGCGTTACGGCCGTTTTGAGTATCAGCGTGCTATTTTTCATTCTGCTCAGTTGTTGTTGTGTTACTATCCTCACTCTGCTCTGGCGCTGGTGGAACTATGGTCCACACGCCACCCTTCTGTTGAGTGCCCTCGGTATAGGGGGCCTTCTTCCACGGGTGGAGCAGTAGGGTTATATAGGTCTCATATAGATTGTCAAGGTTGAGGTACTTAAATGTCGTTGCATACATCCTCTGCGACGGTGCTACAAGCACAACAAGGGCTGGGGACTCAGTGAGCGGTAGGCTGATGTAGTAGTTTGCATCCTCTGCACGCTCAAAAGGAACGGACTCTACATCGGGAGCAGTAATGCGCTCAACACCAAGTGAGTCGGTGACAATTCTCGCTACAGCATCCTCATAGCTCGCTACCATCCACTTGTCTGTACCCGTATAGCAGGCATAGGCGTAGGTATCAGTGGCGAGGGTGTTTGCTCCGCCAGATGTCTCCTGAATAAGGGTCTTGATAATCAGGTTTGTATCCTTTGTAACGCTCTTAAAGCAGCTCACAGCAAGGGTTGCTACGGCACAAAGTATTGCCAATCTATATCTCATCTTCTACAATTTTAGTTACTAATTCTACACCTTGCTCTACGGTAATACCCAGCGCACTGCACATTGGCTGTAGGGCAAAGTCGCGCTCAAGGAGCATCGGGTGAGGCACCTGCAGGTGGGCAGTCACTACAAGATGCTCTCCATAGAGCAGTATGTCAAGGTCTACAACGCGGTTAGCGTAGCTCTGGCGCTGCAGCACCTTACTTCGGTACTCCTGCTTGCGGTTGCGACCAAGCTCGGATTCTATCTGTAGCAGGGTCTCCATAACCTCCATAGGCTCAAGTGCGGTGCTTACGACCCAAGCGCGGTTTGTAAAGGCACTGTCACTACTAAAGCCCCACGCCTCGGTTGTATAGTCCGTAGAGCGGCTTACAACAGCCCCTATGCGCTCGGCTATCAGTCGCTCGGCAGCATCAAGGGTAGAGGCTACACTGCCAACATTACCACCTCCAAGAATCACTACACGCTCCATAGCCTATCTTCTGCGGATATACTTACTCACGGCAAGGGCAAAGTGGGTAAAGACTATGCGTGGGTTGCCGTTCTGGTTTATCTCCCTTGTGGCCTGCTCAATCTGCTCTACAATGCCCTCAATGTTCGTATGGTCAATAAATGGAGCAAACTTCTTGCAAAACTCTGCCTCCGCACCCCATAGGTAGCTAACCTCTCCAAGTCCCGCGTTGAGCATAAAGGCCTCACGCAGCAGGCGGCTGAACTCCGTAAGCATTGTTCGCTGGCGCTCACGCGAGAGGGCTGAGACCTCGTCTGCCCAATTCATCAGCTCAAGGTGCTTGTCGTTATAGCTGAGGCGCATAACGGTGCAGAAGTGGGCAAAGTTCTCCTCGCGAGCCTCATCGCTGCTCTGACCAAGCAGTCGGCGTAACTCAATAACATCACCACAAGCAAGGCGGGCAATATTCTGCGCCTTGAGGCTATCGCTCTCACACTGCAGTGCTACGGGCAGCAGCTCGTCTATAGTTAGTCGCGGTACGGTTATCTCCTGCGTGCGGGAGAGGATGGTCTTGAGTAGTCGGTCTGCGCGCTCGGCAATAAGGATAAAGACGGTCTTATCCCACGGCTCCTCAAGGATCTTGAGTAGTTTGTTTGCAGCCTCCTCGTTCATAGTCTCTGGCAGCCAGATGAGCATAGTCTTGTACTCGCTCTCAAAGCTCTTGAAGCCCAAGCGACGGATAATCTCCTCCGCCTCCTTGGCTGTAATAACGCCCTTGAGGGTCTTGCCAAGGTTGAGGCTATCAAACCACTGCTGAGGGGTAAAGTAACCACCCGTTGCGGTGACAATCTCGCGCCACTTCTCTGTAAACTCGCGAGCAGTGCTGATTACAACCTCGCCACTCTTCTTACCCTGCTTATTTACGGGGTAGACAAAGTGTAGGTCGGGATGGCTCAGCGAGGCTATCTGCTGGCAGGCAGGGCATACGCCACAACTATCCCCACCCTGACGGTTACGGCAGTGGATATACTGCGCGTAGGCTATAGCAAGGGGCAACGCACCCGTTCCCGCACCACCCGTAAAGAGCTGTGCGTGGCTTATGCGGCCACTATCTACACTGCGAACAAGGTGCTCCTTGAGTGC
>JAFOYS010000206.1 GCA_017391435.1 Alistipes sp.
AACTCTTTTGTATTCTGCGGAATATGAGGCGGATAATTCGACTAATAGAGGATTGGAGCACTGGCTTGCTCTCTTCAAATCGGAGGATAAGCAGTGGCTTATGGCGGCAGATAGAATGCTCTACGATTGTATCGTTTTGGCAGGTATGCACCACAATTGGAATAGAGATAGTAGTGATACGCCACTATTTGAGTACAATGAGCAGGATGAGCTCCGCTTGTTTGAACGCCTATCTGACAATTGGAGAGGTATGAATCTTCGAGAGCAGAAGGTTTATATCAACTTGTTAAAATACACAAATTTGGATTACAAACTTATTTTGCGAAACTACTTGGAGATAATAAAACCACATCGAAAAGAGACAGCCGAAGATTTGCAATGGCTGCTTCAGGAGATTGGCAGTAACTAAAATTCACACATTACAAGGAGGGCAAATACTTCACTGACGCAACACAAACAGTTGAATAGCCTAATAAGATATATTATGAGCACACTTTGGGGAGTAAATAAGTTTGCAATTGAGGGCGAGAATGCCCGTAAGGTATATGAGGCAGTGAAGGAGTCTCACGACTACAAAACATACCCTGAGAGCCTTAAAATGGAGCTCCGAGAGGGTGTTTTATTCATCGAGGAGGGGTGGACGAATTATCCTATGTTTGGCGACTTTGTGTTGCCTTTCCTTATCGGCGATGGGTACTACTATCTCTCGCTGTGGGGTGAGGATGAGTCGTGGACGACCAATGACAAGGAGGGCAAATATTTTACAATGCCAGCTACAAATTAGCTACCCATAGGCTATTTTGCCCGCCATATACGAAAAAGTTTGCTAAACTCTTGAAATTTTTACCCATTCTGACTATCTTTGAGTTTGAATAGATAAAAGATAATGTTAAGACCGATAATAATGAAGTACGAAGTTAAAGATGGTGTAGCTATTATTCCTCAAGGGACGACTGTGGTGGATTTGTGGGCATTTAGAGGCAATAATGAACTGCGTAGCGTTGTAATACCAGAGGGTGTTACATCTGTGGGTAATGCGGCCTTTGAGCAGTGTAGTGCGCTGGAGAGTGTAGAGTTTCCGAGCAGTTTGGTAAAGTTTGAGTCTTTTGCCTTCTGTGACTGCACATCGCTGCGTGAGGTTGTTATACCTGCAAATGTTAAGTATATTCACAACGCAGCCTTTTCGGGTCTTACCTCATTAGAACGCATTGTTGTTGATAGCGCCAATCAGAAGTTTGATAGCCGAGAGGGGTGCAATGCAATTATTGAGAGTGAGACAAATACTCTTATTCAGGCTTGTCAGACAACTGTTATACCAGAGGGTGTTAGAGTACTTGCAGACCATTCGTTCTATGGCTGTGATAGGATAAAGAGTATCGTTATTCCGCAGAGTGTTGAGTATATCAAGTTTGGAGCATTTAAGAACTGTACAGCCCTTGTAGAGATTGCTCTGCCCGTTAGCCTTGTTGCTCTGGGCGATTACGCGTTTATGCACTGTCACAACCTGAAAAGCGTAACCATTCCTGAGAGTAGAATGAACTATCTGCCAACGGGATGCTTTAAGGGGTGTGTGTCATTAGAGAGTGTTACTATTCCGTCAAATATTGTCGAGGTCAACAGCGAGGCCTTTTATGGTTGCTCGGCACTTAAAGAGGTCGTATTTGATAAGGGCGTTGAGAAGATAGAACCTGACGCGTTTGCATACTGTGGGGCTCTTGAGACAATAACCCTCCCTGCAGGTTTGAAATCAATCAGCCGCCACGCATTTAACGATTGTCCGAACATTAAGCGAATAGAGGTTCCCGCAGGCAAATCTGCATACTATCGCCGCCGACTCCCAGAGCATCTGCACCAATTTATCGTAGAGAACTAAAATAAGAAAGGATTACTGATTTTGAATATACCGCTTCGTGTAAGCTTGCTTACAAACGAAATGGTATGTTCAAAAATTAGCAACAGTGTTGCTAAGGTAATTTACAAAAAAAAAGAGGAAGACTGAATCTTCCTCTCTGTCGGGGTAACAGGATTCGAACCTGTGACCCTCTGGTCCCAAACCAGATGCGCTAACCGGACTGCGCTACACCCCGTTGTCGTATTGCGAGTGCAAAGGTAGA
The DNA here is from genome assembly GCA_017391435.1 of Alistipes sp. GTDB lineage: Bacteria > Bacteroidota > Bacteroidia > Bacteroidales > Rikenellaceae > Alistipes. The sequence goes on from JAFOYS010000206.1 coordinate 2,115, forward strand.
CAAAATTTTTATTCCTGCAAACTTTTTTAGACTTTTTTTTCAATTTTTTTACACTTTCATCCTTTGTAACTCTTCTTATTGCTTAATTACTACGCAGTTACGCTTTTTAAAAAATTTTTACTATTTTTGTGCTAAATAACTGCTGTATGTATAGATTATTGCCGTTGATACTATTGTTGCTCTCTTTTGTGGGGTGTAAGAGTGAGGTGCCGATGCTTGAAGGAGATAATCCTCTATTTGAGCAGGACCGCGAGGCTGTAGTCTCTCTATACGAACAGTTAGGGGGCGAGCAGTGGGTGACAAGTACCAATTGGTGTTCTAATGCGCCACTTGAAGAGTGGTACGGAGTCTATACCTACCAAGGTCGCGTATATGCTATAGATCTTTCGGCGAACAATTTGACTGGTCGTCTTCCGGAGCAACTATCTACACTATCGGCGTTAAAGTTTTTAGATTTGTCGTCTAATATCATCTCTGGCTCTATACCACAAAGCTATGGGCAGTTGCAGAGTCTGAGCCAGATGTCGCTATACAATAATAAGATGTCTGGCCCAATACCCGCTTCGCTCAATAAGACACCTGGCTGGAGTTACACTTGGGGTTATGCTGTCTATGGCAATCGTTACAACCGCTTTAACCTTTACGATTGCGGAATAGAGGCACCGCTTTTGTCGCTCGTGCTCACTTCAGGCCAAAGGCTGACTGTTGATAGTGACTTTTATGCCCGTAACAACTATACGATACTCTTTCAGTGGTCTGATAAGCATACAGAGTTTATACCGACGCTCAAGATGCTCTATGACCGCTACCGAGGTTTCGGACTGCAGATAGTAAGCTGGACTGCAAGCGACAGTAAAACAGATGGGCTTGAGGTGGAGTGGGCAGTGGGGCAGGTTTCGGAAGAGAATCCACTATCTGAGCATAACAAAACCTACTATCCTATAGGCTTGTATCCTACCGTTACGATGTTTGACTCCGAGTGTCGCCTTGTCTTTAGCGACACTGTAGAGAGTCGTGGAAATATAGTGTCGGTGGTAGATGCTCTGTTTGCCGACATTGTTAATGCCGAGTTGTACTACTCTACGGACTATTCGGCAGATGGTACTGTCCATACTCTTCAGCATTCTACCGTAGGCAAGGGTATAGATATAGTGATAATGGGTGATGGATTTTCGGATAGAATGGTCGCTGACGGTAGCTATGCCGAGCGAATGGCTCTTGCGGCTGAGGCACTGTTTAGTGAGGCTCCGATGTCACACTTTAGAGAGATGTTTAATATCTACGCTGTGGATGTGGTCTCGGCAAACGAGTGCTACGCCTTTAACTCATCTACCGCGCTTAGGTGTAAGTTTGGTGAGGGGACGCTTATTGAGGGAGATGATAAAATAGCTCTTGATTATGCCCGCAAGGCCTCGAAGGCGGAGCTTGATGAACTGCTTGTTGTCGTAGTGCTTAATAGTGATAAGTACGCCGGTACGACATATATGTACTACCCAAAAAGTGATGCACGAGGGGCTGGTGCAGCGATTGCCTATGTGCCAATAGGGCAGAGCGAGCAGATGTTTCGTGCTCTTGTCTGCCACGAGGCGGTAGGCCACGGCTTTGCTAAGCTTGACGATGAGTATACTCTTGAGGGTATGGGGGCAATGCCCGTAGAGCATAAAGATTTTCGCCGCGTGCGTGAGGAGTATGGGTGGCTTCGCAATACAGATGTCTATCACTCGCCGCGATTTGTTAAGTGGTCACACCTGATGGCTTTGCAGCGCTATACAAGTTGTGGTTTGGGTGCATATGAGGGCGCTTCGTCGTACGCCTCTGGAATCTATAGGCCTACAGAGCAGAGTATGATGAACAAGAATGTGGGAGGCTTCAATCCACCATCCCGTGAGGCTATCTTTGACAGAATACATAGCCTTGCCTATGGCGCGGAGTGGAGCTACAGTTTAGAGGAGTTTTTGGATTACGATTTTGTCAATATCTACTCAGATAAAGCTGGTAGGCTGTCGCTACACTCTGAAAACCAGATATTTATGCCAACTCATCCACCAGTAGTGCGGACAGTAGATACTATTTACAATCACAATAAATAGTTTTTTGATTAAATTTATTTCTGTTTTTGCGTACAACGGTAGGAAAAAATCACTACATTTGTAATACTAAATCAGAACACACACAAAAATGAACGGTAGAGTAAAATGGTTTGATAGCAAAAAGGGTTTTGGATTCCTTATTTGCGAAGATGGTAAGGAGGTCTTTGTGCACTTCTCTGGTATTATTAAAGATGGATTTAAGGCGCTTGTTGAGGGTCAACGAGTAGAGTTTGAGATAGAGGCTGTAGATCGTGGCGAGCAAGCTATTAATGTGGTAGTGATACCAAAAGAGCAACAATAGTTGCCTATTGTGAAAGTTGTAAAGTGAAAGTGAAAACCCCAACAATGTTCTATTGTTGGGGTTTTCATTGTCTATAGCACGGCTATCGTAGAATCATCAGCTCGGCCTTGCTGTTGTCCATATCTGGCATAGTGCGACCAATATTTGCGCCTATGTATGTAGGGTCACAAATAGTGAACTTCTTGCCATTGACATTGAAGTAGTCTCCATATGGCCCCTCCTTGAAACAAACGGCTGTTGCCAAGTGGCCAGGATAGTTTACAAGAGCTACCTCCAGGCCTAGTATCTCTCTAACAAGAATAGAGTAGAGAATAGAGCGGTCCTCGCAATCTGAGTATGGATAGTAGAGTGTCTCATCACCGAAGAGTGGACGCTCATATCCAAATTGCTGCTGGTCGGTCTGGTATTGGAAACCAGTCTGTACAAAATTGATGATAATATTGGCAGCAGCAGCCTCATTTTTGCCCTCAATAGCCTTGCGGAGCACTGGATAGAGTGTCTTCTTTGCCTCGGCACTGAGAGATGAATATGAGAGAATATCCCAAGATGTGCGTGGGAAGGTGTTGTAGAAGTCCATCAGGTTCTTGTTAGCTGCAAAATTAATCGCAGCCTCTGGGTGTCTGAGAGACTTGTGAACGCGAGTTGTGGTTGGAGCATACGGGAAACGAGGTTGCTCGTTAATGTTGATGTTAAAGCCCTGCTCGCCAGGGAATGCAGCTTGACATAGGTTGATACACTGTCTTGTAAAATCCTTGTCAAGTAGGTAGTATGACTCGCCATTGAGCTTGTAGTAAGGCGCCTGATAGATAGTTGCCTTAGAAGGGAAGAGAAGATAGATCTTATTTCCACCTCTGCACAAGCGAATCTTATAGCCTGCCTGAGTCATCAAGTACGCCTGCAACATCTTTGTGTTGTTTGTGTGCTTTGCCTCGCAGAACTCCTCTGAGACACACTTTGTGAGCTGGTAGTAACCCCAGTCGCATAGGTGTAGTGAGTCGCGGATAGCAATACAGTCGGCAAGCATAAGGTCGTATCTTCCATCGGCAAGCTTTACCCACGCATTTGATACAGACTGCTCAGAGGCATCAGCAAGCTGAACCTCACCTGTGCCTGGCTTGAGACGGATGTTGCAAGTAGCACCAAAGAAGTTTACAGGCATCTTGAGTACAAGAGGCTCCTCCTCTGGCTTTACCTCTGGAATGTCAATCTTAGGCATCTTTGGTACAACAGGCTTTGGCATAGGCTTTAGATCGCCAAAGACAATCGGCTTTGGAGATATAGGCTTGTCTGAGATACGAGGCGGAGCAACGGGCTGTACCGGAGGGTCAACCTTTGGCGGCTCTATTGATGGAGCGAGTTTGCACTCTTTCCAAGCCTCCTTGAGGAACTGAGCATACTCAGCATTAGCCTTAGCGCGGAAGTCTGCATACTCCTTTTTTGCCTCATTCTTGAATTGCCTCATCTCCATTAGTGCCTGACGGCGAAACTCGGCCATACTCTGATTTTGAGCTATGGCAGAGGCTGCAATAACTATTGCGCAGAATGTTAGTAGACTCTTTTTCATAGTTTACAAGAACCGCTGACCGCACTATGTGGGGCCAGCGGTTGAATTTGGTTAGTACTATTGACAATTATTTGCCATTTACCATCTCAGCAATCTCCTTCTCAAGAGACTCGCTTGTTGCTGCAGATACCATCTCCTTAACCTTGTCGTAGTTGTAAGCGTACATAGCGCGAACCTCTACATTCTTGGTCTTGAGCTCACGGTATACAGTAACGATCTTAATACCACGAGGCAGACGGTTAGAGATAACCTCCTTAGTGCGGTTGAGAACCTTATCTACAGATACAGCCTTGTCAAGACTCTGCTGCTTGTTAGCAAGGTCGTTCTGGATAATAGCAGTAATCTCAGTGTCGAGCTGCTCAAGAGCGTTCATCTTTACACCACGCATAACTGAGAGCTGTGCAGCCTTGAATGTCTGACCAACAGCAGTAGACTCACCAAAGATATAGAGAGGCTCGTTGTCGTTGTCTCTCTTATTTACATACTCCTTCTGCATAAGAATCTGCTCTGCCATTGAAAGGTTACCTGGAGCAACTTTCCAACCCTCTGCAGTCCAAGATGCAACCTCAGCCTTAACAGCCTTGAGCTGCTTCTTTGTTGGCTGTGCATTAACAGCTGTAATACCTACGATTGCTGCGAGCAATACTACTAAAATCTTCTTCATAATCGTTAAATTTTAATTGGTTAATATTTGTTTGTAAATTTAATTTTGTTCGTCTGCTTTGTTATATAGAACTCGTTGAGAAAAAAATATTGCAAAAAATGTAAAGTTTTTTTGACATTTTCTTATTTCTACTCCTTAATCACTCTAATTTTGCTCTTTTCAAAGGCGCAAGTGAGAAGAATCTCTGTCTGGTTATTTTTTTGACGCTTAAGCTTCATTAATATTATAGGTGCCCCCATTTGTACCTTTTGACCATTTGTACAACCAAAATGGAATGGAACCATACTTTTGCAGTGTTGGAGTGCTTGTCTAAAGGCGACCTGTTCGCTAACACTCTCACCCATTCCGTCAATGACTATATAAGAAGGCTCGACATTGCTGTCCAAATTGAGTTTGTGCTCATAAACCGCAGTGAGTTGCTCAACCAAACTCTTCTCAGGAATTGCACTCTGCCAACCGTCGGCTTTCGCAGTCTTTGCCTGCTGCTTAATAAGCTTTTGAGTCCCCTTGCTAATCTGTGCATAGAGAGTATTTACGCTCAACAGAGAGATGATTAAAAGTGTAAAAAATCTTCTCATAATACCCGCAACTATACGATAAAATGGTTGTTTGTAATACAAATGTAGAATATTTTTTCCTAATTTCAAAGAAAATTGTATAAATTTGTGCAACTTAGCTAATCTGAATATGAAAAGAGTGTTATTTTTCTTGG
>JAFOYS010000207.1 GCA_017391435.1 Alistipes sp.
ATAGCATTTTCCCAATCTCGCTTAGCTAAAAACCGTGCGTAGTTATCGCTATGAATCTCTCCCGAAAGATAGTACGCCTCGGCCGCCGCCTCTATAAGCAGCGCATCCTCTACAGGCTGCGAAGCTGAGTTATAGGCAGCAATCACACGATTTAGATAATCTTGAGCCTCATCACTATCGCGCTGCGATAACAGATAACGCGCAATATGAAGATTAGAGAGATAATCGCCACTCTCTGCCGCCCTCTCAAAGAGTTCTAACGCCTCATCCTCGCGCCTAAGTCTGCAAAGTTCTATCGCCTGCTGGCGCAACTTCAAAACTTCATCCGCAACCATAACCCTTGCCTTTATCTATTTCTCAACACTTCTAATGGTCAACTCGCTCACAATCTCGTAGTCGTGGTCATCGTCGTAGATTGTGGCTGTAGCTTTTTTACGATAAGCGTGCCTTACTGTCTCGCCTGGCGCAACCCTACACACCTGCATAGCTCTACTTTCCGAGTATATACCATCAACGATATACTCAACCACGCCATTCTCAACACCGAGAATCTCAATAAGTGTATCTTGCTCCTTGAAGCCTCTATCGCAAAGAATAGGCAGTGAGTCGCCTATAGTATGCACTCCAACACTACCCTCGACAAGTGCAACTACACGACGGTTATAGTCAAAGCCTTTGAGATGGAGTGTAACTATAAGTGTCGCAGACTCTGTTGGCTCTATAAAGTCACAGCTATCAAGGTCTAAATTATCGTTGTGCCACACACCTCTAAACTGCTGACCATTAGGCATTGTACAGATGCCTGCACCCTGCTTAACGCCCGCCTTCCACTCACATTCAATAGTTTTGCCAAACTCGACAACCGTATTGCGTCCCTCACGCATACCTGCCACAAGGTTTATTGGAGTTATGCTCTCTTTGCCACGCTCGTCGATAATGCGGATAGTACCACTACCCTCCGGCAGACCTGCTACCCACTGACCTGTATAGGAGTAGTGCTGGCTATTATCTGCATAGAAGGTCATCTTGCCCTCTCCGCACCTTACGCCGTGCTCCCACTGGCCCTCATAGCGCTTTGGAGCAATACTATCGTCCATCGTCCAGAACCAAGCAAAAGTCACCTTCTGCTCATACTTCATCACCCCCTTGCCGTGCGGCAGACCATTCTCGTCTGTCTCACCCTTGTAGTTCTCTGCACAAAATTCAGGCTCTGCGAATATCAACGCAACTCTCTCTTGTGGTGTCATAGTGGTATAGTTTTTTTGCCGTTGGCCGTTGGCTATTGGCCATTGGCGGTTAATCTTTTATCAAATTCAATATACTAACCTAAGCAATTCATCTGGTCTCACCCATCTTGCCAATCCAACACAGGAACAAATATAGCGGAAGAACACCCAACATTGCGCTAATAATTATTCCGCGCCAAGTAGGAACATTGTTTCCCCCTTGAATAATTGCTTTAATGACTTTGTAAATTAGCATTACAAAAAACACTGTAACAGCTAACATTATCCAAAATGTCATAGTGGTATAGTTTTTTGGGCCGTTGGCCTTTAGCTATTAGCCATTAGCAGTTAGTAATTTTTGACTGCCCCGTAAGTTGTCAAAATGGATGAATTTCAAGGCTTGCGAAGCCCGATAAAGCGCAGCATACTAAAGCGTATGTGAGCATTTGAGGGCAAGCGTAACGCAGAAATTCGCCATTTTCACAACTTACTATAGTCATTTTCACAACTTGCTATCTAATCTCCTCTTTGTAGAGTTTATCTCCCCTTCTGATTTCAGAGCCCTCAACCTTGATTGAGCAGACATCGCCCTGCTTAACGCTCTGAACAGGATTCAGGTCAAGGCGAATCTCGCCTACACTCTGCTCTACGCAGCCCGTAGTCTCACCCATCCAGAGTATTGGTTCGCCAACGGCAAGCGGAGCGGCCTCAATCAGCACCTCAGCCACACCAAGACGCTTGAAGTAGTTTGTAACCTTGCCCACATAGACCTTACGACGGGTAGCTGAGCTACCGTAGTTCTGACTATGCTCAACGACTCTCTTGCCGGCATAGTATCCGCCCCAGAAGCCGCGGTTAAAGACCGTAGCGAGTCGCTCCTTAAGACCCTCGGCAAACTCTCGGCTATACTCTTCTCGCTCAATAGCTCGCAAAGCCTCATCGTAGCACTCTACAACACGCTTTACATACTCCGCACCGCGAGCGCGACCCTCAATCTTGAGTACACTCACGCCCGCAGCAATAAACTTATCAAGGAAGTCTACCGTGCACAGATCCTTTGGTGAGAGGATATAACGGCCATCCATATCGAGCTGCTGGCCGGTATCTGTGTCTGTAAGTGTATACTTACGACGGCATATCTGACGGCAAGCACCGCGATTTGCCGAGCAGGCAGTCTCGTGCTCCGACAGATAGCACTTTCCTGAAATTGACATACAGAGCGCACCGTGGCTGAACATCTCTATCTTGAGAAGTTCTCCCTTTGGTCCGCGAATATCCTGCTCAACAATGGCCTGCTTGACCAAAGCAATCTGCTCAAGCGACAGCTCACGGGCAAGCACAACAACATCTGCCCACTGCGAGTAGAACTTTGC